>CAITLX010000579.1 GCA_903893335.1 uncultured delta proteobacterium
CGCCACGCACTACGGCCGTATCTGCCCGATCGAGACGCCGGAAGGACCGAACATCGGCCTCATCGCGTCGCTGTCGACGTTCGCCCGCGTCAACGAGTATGGCTTCGTCGAGACGCCGTACCGCCGCGTCGAGCACGGCCGCGTCACCGAGGACTTCGGCTGGTTCTCGGCGCTCGAGGAGGAGGGCAAGTACATCGCCCAGGCCTCGGCCAACCTCGACGAGAAGGGCAAGTTCCGCGACTCGCTCGTCTCGGCTCGCTTCAACGGCGAGTTCAAGATGGTGACGCCCGAGATGGTCCAGCTGATGGACGTCGCGCCGAACCAGATGGTGTCGGTCGCCGCCGCGCTCGTTCCGTTCCTCGAGCACGACGACGCCAACCGCGCGCTCATGGGCGCCAACATGCAGCGTCAGGCCGTGCCGCTGGTGCGCAGCCATGCGCCGCTCGTCGGTACCGGCATGGAAGCGCGCCTCGCGATCGACTCGGGCGTCTGCGTCGTCGGACGCAGGGCCGGAATCGTCGCGAGCGTCGACGCGGCCCGGATCGTCGTCAGGACCGAGGGCGAAGGCTCCGAGGTCCCCGACATCTACCCGCTCATCAAGTACCAGCGCTCCAACCAGAGCACCTGCTACACGCAGAAGCCGGTCGTCCGCACGGGCGAGACGGTGAAGGCCGGCGACGTGCTCGCCGACGGCCCCGCCTGCGACATGGGCGAGCTCGCGCTCGGCCAGAACGTGCTCGTCGCGTTCATGCCGTGGCAGGGCTACAACTTCGAGGACTCGATCCTCGTCTCCGAGCGCATCGCCAAGGACGACGTCTTCACCTCGATTCACATCGAGGAGTTCGAGTGCGTCGCCCGTGACACGAAGCTCGGCAAGGAAGAGATCACGCGCGACATCCCGAACGTCGGCGAAGAGGGCCTGAAGGACCTCGACGAGTCGGGCATCGTGCGCATCGGCGCAGAGGTCAAGCCGGGCGACATCCTCGTCGGCAAGATCACCCCCAAGGGCGAGACACAGCTCAGCCCCGAGGAAAAGCTGCTGCGAGCGATCTTCGGCGAGAAGGCCGGCGACGTGCGCGACAGCTCCCTCAAGGTGCCGCCGGGCGTCGCGGGCATCGTCATCAATGCCCGGATCTTCTCCCGCAAGGGCACCGAGAAGGACGAGCGCGCTCTCGAGATCGAGAACACCGAGCGCGACCGCCTCGAGAAGATGCGTGACGAGGAGGTCAAGATCCTCCGCGACGCGTACTTCCGCCGCATGAAGGAGAAGCTCGTCGGTCAAGTGACCAACGGCAAGCTCGTCGACGACAAGGGCAAGGTCCTCATCGCCAAGGGCGTCAAGCTCGACGCCGAGGCCCTCGCCGGCATCCCGCACAAGTACTGGAGCGAGATCCCGGCCGACGACGTCGACGCGGTGCACACCATGCTTCGCGACCTCGAGGACATCCTCCGGGCGCGCGAGGAGCACTTCCGCGACAAGATCGATCGCCTGACCAAGGGCGACGAGCTTCCGCCGGGCGTGATCAAGATGGTGAAGGTCTACGTCGCCATCAAGCGCAAGCTCCAGGTCGGCGACAAGATGGCCGGACGCCACGGCAACAAGGGCGTCGTCAGCCGCATCCTCCCCGAGGAGGACATGCCGTACTTGCAAGACGGCACTCCGGTCGACATCGTGCTCAATCCGCTCGGCGTGCCGAGCCGCATGAACGTCGGTCAGATCCTCGAGACGCACCTGGGCTGGGGAGCGCGCGTTCTTGGCGCGCAGATCCAGTACATGATCGACGCGAAGTTCCCGACCTCGAAGGTGCGCGAGCACCTCACCAGCATCTACGGTGCCGAGGAGGGGATGGACAAGCTCGTCGCCAAGCTGGGCGACGACGACGTCCGGCACCTCGCCTCGAAGCTCCGTCGTGGCGTCTTCTTCGGTTCGCCCGTGTTCGACGGCGCGCAGGAAGCGGACATCAAGAAGGCGCTCGGGCTCGCGGGTCTCCCTGCGAGCGGCCAGACGGTGCTCTTCGACGGTCGCACCGGCGACGCGTTCGAGAACGACGTCACGGTGGGCGTCATGTACATGCTGAAGCTCCACCACCTCGTCGACGACAAGATCCACGCTCGCTCGATCGGCCCCTACTCGCTCGTCACGCAGCAGCCGCTGGGTGGCAAGGCGCAGTTCGGCGGTCAGCGTCTCGGTGAAATGGAAGTGTGGGCCATGGAGGCGTACGGCGCTGCGTACTGCCTGCAGGAGTTCCTCACGGTCAAGAGCGACGACGTGATGGGCCGAACCCGCATGTACGAAGCCATCGTCAAGGGCGAGTACACGCTCGAAGCCGGGCTGCCGGAGAGCTTCAACGTGCTCATCAAAGAACTGCAATCGCTCTGCTTGAACGTCGAGCTCATCGAAGGCAGCGTTCGCGGCGACGCCGCGGCTGCGGAGGAGTGAGGGAGAGCCATGCGTGACATTTTCAGCTTCTTCGAGAAGCCCAAAGACCCGCTCTCGTTCTCCTCGATCAGGATCTCGCTGGCCAGCCCGGAGAAGATCCGGGAGTGGTCGCACGGCGAGGTCAAGAAGCCCGAGACGATCAACTACCGGACGTTCAAGCCGGAGCGCGACGGCCTCTTCTGCGCGAAGATCTTCGGGCCGGTGAAGGACTACGAGTGCAACTGCGGCAAGTACAAGCGCATGAAGCACCGTGGGATCGTGTGCGAGAAGTGCGGCGTCGAGGTCATTCAGAGCAAGGTGCGCCGTGAGCGCCTCGGGCACATCAACCTCGCCACCCCCGTCGCGCACATCTGGTTCCTCAAGAGCCTCCCCTCGCGCATCGGCAACGTGCTCGACATCTCGCTGAAGGACCTCGAGAAGGTCCTCTACTGCGAGGCGTACATCGTCATCGATCCGAAGGACACCGACCTGGCGCTCGGAGAGCTTCTCAGCGAGGAGCGCTACCTGACGCTGCTCGACGAGTACGGCGACGACCGCTTCTCGGCCGGCATGGGCGGCGAGGCCGTCCTCGAGATGCTCAAGCGCACCGAGGTGCACAAGCTCGCCGAGGAGCTTCGCGCGGAGATGCGCGAGGCGACCAGCGAGGCGAAGCGAAAGAAGATCGCCAAGCGGCTCAAGGTCGTCGAGGCCTTCCGCGAGAGCGGCAACCGCCCCGAGTGGATGATGCTCACCGTCATCCCGGTGCTGCCGCCCGACCTGCGCCCGCTCGTCCCGCTCGACGGCGGCCGCTTCGCCACGAGCGATCTCAACGATCTCTACCGCCGCGTCATCAACCGCAACAACCGCCTCAAGCGGCTGCTCGAGCTGAACGCGCCCGAGATCATCATCCGCAACGAGCGTCGCATGCTGCAGGAGGCCGTCGACGCGCTGTTCGACAATGGCCGCCGCGGTAAGACGATCACGGGCCCGAACAAGCGCCCGCTCAAGTCGCTGTCCGACATGCTCAAGGGCAAGCAGGGCCGCTTCCGGCAGAACTTGCTCGGCAAGCGCGTCGACTACTCGGGCCGCTCGGTCATCGTCGTCGGCCCGACGCTCAAGCTGCACCAGTGCGGCCTGCCCAAGAAGATGGCGCTCGAGCTGTTCAAGCCGTTCATCTACAACAAGCTCGAAGAGCGCGGCTACGTCAACACGATCAAGAGCGCCAAGAAGCTCGTCGAGAAGGAGCGCCCGGAGGTCTGGGACATCCTCGAGGAGGTCATCAGCGAGCACCCGGTTCTCCTGAACCGCGCGCCGACGCTCCACCGCCTCGGCATTCAGGCGTTCGAGCCCGTCCTCATCGAGGGCAAGGCGATCCAGCTGCACCCGCTCGTCTGCGCGGCGTTCAACGCCGACTTCGACGGCGATCAGATGGCCGTCCACGTGCCGCTGTCGGTCGAGGCTCAGATGGAAGCGCGCGTGCTCATGATGAGCACGAACAACATCCTGAGCCCGGCGAACGGCAAGCCGATCATCAACCCGACGCAGGACATCGTGCTCGGGCTCTACTACGCCACCCGCGAGCGCAAGTACGCGCGCGGCTCGTACCGAGCCGGCACGTTCACCAGCGACAAGGCGGGCAAGAAGCTCGAGGGTTACCTCCGCGGCGTGTTCTCGTCGCGCGAAGAGGTTCGCATGGCGTACGACGCCGGCGAGGTCGAGCTTCACGCGGGCGTCAAGGTGCGCATCACCGACAACGACGAGGAGGGCAAGTCGCGCACGCGGATGCTCGAGACCACCGTCGGTCGCGTGCTCATCTCCGAGGTGCTCCCGCCGAGCATTCCCTTCGACTACGTCAACAAGACGCTCGACAAGAAGGCCCTCTCGGCCCTCATCGACGCTTGCTACCGCAAGCACCGCAACAAGGAGACCGTGCTGCTCGCCGACCGTCTGCGGACGCTCGGGTTCGAGTACGCGACCAAGGGCGGCGTCTCGATCTGCATGGATCACATGGTGATCCCGGCGAAGAAGAAGGAGCTGCTCGACGAGGCTCAGGTCGAGGTCGAGAAGGTCGTCGACCAGTACCAAGAGGGCCTCATCACCGACGGCGAGCGCTACAACAAGGTCGTCGACATCTGGGCAGGCGTGGCCGACAAGGTCACCACCGAGATGATGCTCGGGATCGGCAAAGAGAAGGTCGTCGACCCCGAGACGGGCGACGAGAGCATGGAGCCGAGCTTCAACCCGATCTTCATCATGGCCGACTCCGGCGCGCGCGGATCGACCCAGCAGATCCGTCAGCTGGCCGCGATGCGTGGCCTGATGGCGAAGCCGAGCGGCGAGATCATCGAGACCCCGATCACCGCGAACTTCCGCGAGGGTCTCTCGGTGCTCCAGTACTTCATCTCGACCCACGGCGCCCGCAAGGGTCTCGCGGACACCGCGCTGAAGACGGCCAACTCCGGCTACCTCACGCGTCGCCTCGTCGACGTCGCGCAGGACGCGGTCATCAGCGAGTACGACTGCGGCACGCTCGACGGCATCATGGTCGCCAAGCTCGAGGAGGCCGGCGAGGTCATCCAGCCGCTCGGCGATCGCATCCTCGGCCGCGTCGTCCTCGAGGACGTCGTGGACCCGCTCACCGGCGAGGTGCTCGTCAAGGCGAACACCGAGCTCGATGAGCCCACGGTCAAGCAGATCGAGGAGGCCGGCATCGAGGAGGTCATCATCCGCTCGGTGCTCACGTGCCAGACCAAGCGCGGCGTGTGCGCCAGGTGCTACGGGCGCGACCTCGCGCGCGGGTACCGCGTCAACATCGGCGAGGCGGTCGGCATCATCGCCGCGCAGTCGATCGGCGAGCCAGGCACGCAGCTCACGATGCGCACGTTCCACATCGGTGGAGCCGCGGCGCGCGGCAAGATCGAGCAGAGCTCGCTCGAGGCGCGCACCGAGGGCGTCGTGCGCCTGCGCAACGCGCAGGTGTCCAAGCGTCGCGACGGCAAGCTCGTCGTGATGAACCGCCACGGCGAGCTCGTCGTGATGGACGAGACGGGGCGCGAGCGCGAGCACCACCGCCTGGTGTACGGCGCCGAGCTGCGCGTCTCCGAGGGAGACCGCGTCAAGGCCGGCCAGCTCCTGGCCGAGTGGGACCCCTTCGCCATGCCGATCCTCACCGAGGTCGCCGGCATCGTGAAGTACGGCGACATCATCGAGGGCGTCACGGTCAACGACAAGCTCGACGAGGTCACGGGCCTCTCGCGCAAGGTCGTCATCGAGTCGCGCGCCGGCGATCTGCGCCCGCGCATCTCGATCAAGGACGCGACCACCGGAAGCACCCGCAAGCTGCCGGGCGTCTCCGAGCTCGAGGCTCGTTACCTGCTGCCCGTCGGCGCGAACCTCGTCGCGGTCGAAGGGGACATGATCGAGGCCGGCGAGGTCATCGCGAAGATCCCGCGCGAGACGACCAAGACCCAGGACATCACCGGCGGACTGCCGCGCGTCGCCGAGCTGTTCGAGGCGCGCAAGCCCAAGGACCACGCCATCATCAGCGAGATCGACGGCGAGGTCTCGATGGGCAAGGACACCAAGGGCAAGCGCAAGGTCGTCATCACGCCCTTCGGGCCCGACGGCATGCCGCAGATCGATCAGGTGCGCGAGTACCTGGTGCCCAAGGGCAAGCACATCCAGGTGCAGCCGGGCGACCGCGTGCGCGCGGGCGATCCGCTGCAGGACGGCCCGGCCAACCCGCACGACATCTTGCGCGTGAAGGGCGAGAAGGAGCTCGCGGCCTGGCTGGTCAATGAGATCCAGCAGGTCTACCGGCTCCAGGGCGTCGGCATCAACGACAAGCACATCGAGGTCATCGTCCGTCAGATGCTGCGGCGCGTGCGCATCCGCGACGTCGGCGACACGAACTTCCTCATCGACGAGCACGTCGAGAAGACGGTCTTCGAGCGCGAGAACCTCAAGGTCCTCGAGCGCGGTGGTCGTCCGGGCATCGCCGAGCCGCTGCTGCTCGGCATCACGAAGGCGTCGCTCTCGACCGAGTCGTTCATCTCGGCGTCGAGCTTCCAGGAGACGACGAAGGTCCTCACCGAGGCCGCGATCTGCGGCAAGACGGACGACCTTCGCGGCCTCAAGGAGAACGTCATCATGGGCCGCCTCATCCCGGCGGGCACCGGCCTCGGCGCGTACAAGAAGCTGCACGTCGTCGTCGACGCAGACGAGACCTACCCGCCGATCGAGCGTCCTCGCCGCGAGGAGCCGCTCGCCGTCGTCAACGAGGAATGAGTGCAACACGCGCGCGGGCCACTTGGCCCGCGCCACTGCGCAGCGCCCCGGCGCCCGAGAGGGTTCCGGGGCGTTCGCGCGTTTGGGCCCGGACACGCGCGGCGCCGGCTTCACAGGGTCGGCGGCAGGCGGCCGCCCGCGACGATGCGTCGAGGGCCTGAGCGGAGCGGCGTCAGCGGTGCACGGCGGCGTAG
>CAITLX010000580.1 GCA_903893335.1 uncultured delta proteobacterium
GCCGATCCACCTGCAGCCCGTCTTCGCGAGCTACGGGCACCGCGTCGGCGACTTCCCGCAGGCCGAGCGCTACGCGAACGATCAGCTCTCGCTGCCGCTCTACCCGGGGCTGGCGCCCGAGGCCGTCGACGAGGTCGCCGCGGCGATCCAGCAGTTCTTCGGATGAGCACACTGCGCCCGAGTTGACCGCGCGCTCCGACTCGAGCGCGCGTCTACCGCCGCCTGCGGCCGAGGGCTCAGGGCGCGGGCGACGCGCCGGCGCGCTGATCCACGTCCTCGACGATCCGTCCGTCTTCCATCACGAGCTGACGCGAGGCGCCCGCGGCGAAGCTGCGCTCGTGGGTCACCATGACGACGGTGATGCCGCGCTCGATGACGAGGCGCGCGAAGACGTCCATCACGATGTGCCCGTTGCGCGTGTCGAGGTTGCCCGTGGGCTCGTCGGCGAGGATGATCCTCGGGTCGTTGGCGACCGCGCGCGCGATGGAGACGCGCTGCTGCTGCCCCCCCGAGAGCTGGTGCGGGCGCCGCGTCGCGAGCTCGCCGAGGCCGAGCGCGTCGAGCACCTCGGCGGCGTGCCGAGCGCAGTCCTCGCGCGAGCGGGCGCCGCGCCGCATCATCGGCAGCATCACGTTCTCGGCCACGGTGAACTCGGGCAACAGGAAGTGAAACTGGAAGACGAAGCCGAGCTTCTCGCCGCGCAGCTTCGCGCGCCCGTCGTCGTCGAGCTTGCCGATGTCGACGCCGTCGAGGAGCACCTTGCCCGAGGTCGGTCGGTCGAGCGCGCCGAGCAGGTAGAGCAGCGTCGATTTGCCCGAGCCCGAGAGCCCCGTCAGCGCGACGAACTCGCGCTCGCGCACGACGAGATCGATGCCCGACAGCACCCGCGTCAGCACGTCGGACGCGCCGAGATCGCGCACGAGCGCCCGCGTCTCGAGCACCGGCGCGCCAGGCTCGGCCCACGCGCGCGGGTGGCCGTGCAGTCCGTGGCCGGCGTCGGGGCTCATCCGATCTGCCCCCGCAGCACGTCGACCGGCTCGACCTGCGAGCCGCGCACCGCTGGCACGAGGCTCGCCAGCAGCCCCGTGAACAGCGCGAACGCCACGCCCCAGCCGTACATCTCGGGCGCGTCGCGCACGAGGAAGTACTCGCTGCGCACGAGCCCCTCCTGGTGCGTCTTCAGGTGCGAGAGGCCCACCACCAGGTAGTGCCCGATGACGTCGCCGAGCGCGCCGCCGAACAGCGCGATGATCGCGCCTTGCAGCAAGAACGCGCCGAGGATGTCGGCGCGGCGGTAGCCCACGCTGCGCAGGATCGCGATGTCGCGCGTCTTCTGCAGCACGATCATGATCTGCACCGCGAGGATGCCGAAGCCGCCGACCGCGAGGATGGCGGCGACGACGAACGACGTGATCGTGTTCTGCATCTGGAAGATGCCGAGGAAATTCGCGTTCGTCTCCTGCCAGCTCTCGGCGTCGTAGCCGAACGTCTTCTCGACGCGCTCGGCGATCTCGACGGCGCGCTCGGTGTCGACGAGCCGCGCCTCGATGCGCCCCACCGTGTCGCTGCGCCCGAGCAGCGCCTGCGCGTTCTTCAAGGTCACGTAGACGCGCGTGTTGTCCACCGGGGGCACCTCGGCGTCGAAGACGCCGACGACCTTGAGCGGCATGCGGTCGCCGCGCGGCGACGCGATGACGAGCTGATCGCCGACGTGCGCTCCGAGCCGGTTGGCCACCCCCGAGCCGAGCAGGATGCCGTCCTGCGTCACCTCGAGCGCGCGGTAGCTGCCGCGCACGACGTACTCGCCGATGGGCGTCACGCGCGTCTGGCGCGCCGGGTCGATGCCGCGCACCTCGACGGCGTACTCGCGCGAGCCGAGCCCGAGCACGCCCGAGCCGACGAGCGACGCGCTCGCCGCGGTGATGCCCTCCATGCGCTCGAGCGCGCGCACGATCTCGTCGGGGCGCTTGATGCGCAGCTGCCGATCGCTCGGCGTCTCGTGCGCCACGCGCGCGGCGACGGGCCCCGGCTCGAAGCGCGTCAGCATCGGCGCCTCGGGGCGAAGCTCCTTGTCGAGGATGGAGACGTGGGGGCTGATCTTCAGGATGCTCTGGTAAAATTTGTCCTGAAAACCGTTCATGATCGCCTTGATGCCGATCAGCGTGACGACGCCGAGCACCACGCCCCCCACGGCGATGGCGTTGAGCAGCTTGCGGTCCCACAGCTGCCGCAAGGCGACGAAGACGACGACGCGCAGCGCGTTCAAAGCGACTGCCCGCCCGCGCGCGCCGCGTCGGCGCCTCCCTGCGGGCGGTCCTCGGCGCGCGGCGTGACCGAGACGCGAGCGCCGTCGGTCAGCGTGTCCTGCCCCTGCACGACGACCCACTCCCCCTCGGCGAGCCCGCTCAGCACCTCGGCGTGCAGCAGATCGCGCACGCCGAGCTCGACCCTGCGCCGGCGCGCGCGCCCGTCGACCGCGACCCAGGCGACGCCGTCGACGACCGCGTCGGTCGGCGCGAGCAGGGCGCCCTCCTTCGCCGACGCGATGACGTTGACCTCGGCGCTCATGCCGCTGCGAAGCCCCGCCGGCGGCGCGTCGAGCCGCACCTTCACGAGGAACGACTTTCGCTCGCGCTGCGCGTCGGGGAGCACCTCGAAGACGCGCCCGGCGAGCACCTGCCGCGGGAAGGCGTAGAGGCTCACGGCGGCGACCGACGCCGGCCCGCCTACGCCGCC
>CAITLX010000581.1 GCA_903893335.1 uncultured delta proteobacterium
GCTGGAGGCGCAGGGAGGCTCGGCGGCGCGGGGGGCGCAGCGGGCGCGGGCGCGAGGCTCGGCGCGGGCGCCTGGGGCGAGACGACGCCCGGTCGCGGCTCGTGGGCGCAGCCGGCGGCGAGCGCGAGAGCGAGCAAGAACGGCCGGGGACGCATCGACGGCCTTCATGCCACAGGCCGGGGCCGCTTGCCGAGAGAAGCGCGCCCGACTAGGTTGCGCGCCGTCGGGAAGCCCCCTCGGGGGCCCCTCGCCGGTCCCCATCGTCTAGTCCGGCCCAGGACACGGCCCTTTCAAGGCTGTAACGCGGGTTCGAATCCCGCTGGGGACGCTACCAGTCCGTCGTCATTGGCGTTTACATTTGCGGAGCGTGGCGGGTGTGGTGCGGCACCGGCGCCACGCGCTAGTCTCCGCAGCAGAGGTGCCGGCATGATCACGCAAGCGAAGGTCCGCGGCGGGCGGCTCGTGCTCGACGAGCCGACGTCCTTGCCCGAGGGCGCCACGGTGGACGTCATCGTGGTGGACGACGCCGTCGAGGGGATGGCGGACGACGAGCGCGAGGCCCTGCTCGCGTCGCTCGACATCGGCCTCGCGCAGGCCGGCCGCGGCGAGACCATCGGCGCCGACGACGCGCTCCGTCGCTTGCGCGCGACCTGACGTCGATGGAGCTTCGGTTCACGCCCGAGGCCCTCGCGCAGCTCGCGGCCCGGCGGACGTGGTGGCAGGCGAACCGGGCCGACGCCGTCGGGGCGTTCGACGAGGAGCTGGACGAGGCCCTCGCCGCGATCTCGGCGCGAGGCGCCTCGCTGCCCGTCGCGGTGCGACGCGGGGGGCGTGAGGTGCGGCGGGTGCTCTTGCCGCGCGTCCGGTGCCACGTCTACTTCGAGGTGGTCGAGAGCGCCGACACCCTCGTCGTCGTCGCCGCGTGGGGCGCGCAGATGCGGCGGCTCCCGCCGTTGGCCAAGGTCAAAGCCTGATCGAACGCCGGCGGGGCGGCGCCGCCACGGCAACAAGCCGTGGTTCGCAGTGCGCCTTTCTGCCCGCTCAGTATGCGAGGTTACCTGCCGGCTTCGCGCATCGCTCGGCGGGCTTACCGCGACCCGTGCCAGGTCGTCGTCCAGCTCGGCCACGAGGAGGCGGAGCTGGTCCGCCTGACGCTCACCCGGCACGCAGCAGTTGCTCTTCGGCGGCGATGCGCCTGCCGCCGGGTACGCGGCCGAGATCCGTCGCGCCCGCCGCGCCTAGAAAGGCAGCCCCAAGCGGAGTAGGTTGCGTGCCCATATGGCGCGCGACACGTTCGGCTGGGTCGGCTCGGTGCTCGAGGGCAAGTACCGCATCGAGTCGATCGTGGGCGAGGGGGGCTTCGGCGTGGTGTACGCCGCGCAGCACCTCGGGTTTGGCAGGCGGGTGGCCGTCAAGTGCCTCAAGGTGCCCGGGCACCTCGACGAGGCCGAGCGGCGGCAGTTCCTCGAAGGGTTCCTCGCCGAGGGCAACCTGCTGCACCAGCTGTCGCAGGCGCACGCCGGCGTCGTGCAGGCGCTCGACATCGGCGCCGCCGAGTCGCCCAACGGCGCGTGGACGCCCTACCTGGTGCTCGAATGGCTCGACGGCGTGACGCTCGAGGACGACCTCGCCGACCGCGCTCGGCGTGGCGTCGCTCCGCGGTCGCTCGGCGAGACGCTCGCGCTGTTCGAGGGCGCCGCGGGGGCGCTCGCGACGGCGCACGAGCAGTCGGTCGCGCACCGCGACGTGAAGCCGGCCAACCTCTTCCTGGCGAAGGTCGGCAGCGCGGTTCGCACCAAGGTGCTCGACTTCGGCATCGCCAAGGTGCTGACCGAGACGACGAACCTCACGCGCGCGCTCGCCGCGACGGGGCAGTCGATCCGCGCGTTCACGCCGCAGTACGGCGCGCCCGAGCAGTTCTCGCCGCGCTTCGGCGCGACGGGGACGTGGACGGACGTCTACGCGTTCGCGCTCGTGCTCGTCGAGGTGCTGTCGGGTCAGGCGGCGCTGGTCGGGGCCGACACGACGCAGCTGTACATCCAGTCCACCGACCCCGGCGAGCGCCCGACACCGCGCACGCGGGGCGTGGCCGTCTCCGACGCCGTCGAGGCGGTGCTCGCGCGTGCGCTCGAGGTGCAGCCTCGCGACAGGATTCACACGCTCGGCGAGTTTTGGTCGGCGCTCGTCGCAGCCGCGGGTGGGTCGATCGCCCCCACCGCGCTCGCGCAGGCCCACGAGGGCGCGCCGACGGCGGTCGTCACGGCGCTCGCGCCTCCGCCGAGGATGACGGCCGTCGCGCCGGGCGGATCGATGGCCCCGCCGATGGGCACGACGACCACGCCGGCCCAGGTGTCCATCCCTCCCGCGCCTCCGTCGAAGAAGAGGGGCGGCAAGGGGCCGAGCGGCGTCGCAATCACCGTGGGCCTCGCGGTGTGCGCCGTGGGTGTCGGCGGGGCGTACTGGGCGACGCGAGGGGAGAAGAGTGAAGTGGCCGGGGTGGCGTCGGCGTCCACGTCGAGCGCGGCGTCGGCGGCCAGCGTCGTGGCCGTCGCGCCGGTGCCGACGTGCCCCGCGGGCATGACGGCGATCCCGGGGGGTACGTTCGCCATGGGGGCCGACGACGGGCGGCCCAACGAGAAGCCTGTGCACGCCGTCGAGGTCGCCGGCTTCTGCATGGACATCACCGAGGTGACGGTCGGTGCGTACGCGAAGTGCGTGGCGACGGGCGGCTGCACGGTGGCGCAGACGACCGTGGACTGGACCGGCATCACCGACGCGCAGCGCAAGTGGGGCGTGGCGTGCAACGGCAACAAGCCCGACCGGCAGGAGCATCCCATCAACTGCGTGGACTGGAACCAGGCTGACGCGTATTGCCGGGCCGGGGGGCGGCGATTGCCCACCGAGGAGGAGTGGGAGTACGCGGCGCGAAGCGGCAGCGAGCAGCGCAAGTACGCGTGGGGCGACGACGCCCCCGGGCCGAAGCTCGTCAATGCGTTTGGGCCTGAGGCGGCGACGTGGGCAGCGCAGCAGGGGCTCGGCAGCTTCAAACCGCTGTATGCCGAGTCCGACGGCTTCCCCACGACGGCGCCGGTCGGCAGCTTCTCGCGCAATCGCACCGCGCACGGTCTGCTCGACGTGACGGGGAATGTCTGGGAGTGGACGTCCAGCGGATATTCTGCGGACTACAGCAAGAATCGTTCCAACGATGCCCGCGTCTTCCGAGGCGGTGGCTGGTTCTACGACAACGCGTCGAACCTCCGTGCCGCGAACCGCCTCGGGAGCGAACCGACGATCCGCTACTACTTCATCGGCGTCCGCTGCGCC
>CAITLX010000582.1 GCA_903893335.1 uncultured delta proteobacterium
CCGCGCCGCACCTCAAGGCCTCGGGGCGGGGCAGCATCGTCAACGTGTCGTCGGCGATGTCGCACCTGGTCGACTCGGGGTTCGTCGCGTACGGCGCGGCGAAGGCGGCGCTCAACCACGTGACGCGCCTGCTCGCGCGCGAGTGGGCGCCCCACGTCCGCGTCAACGCCCTCGCCGTCGGCGCGACCGTGACCGACGCGCTCGGGGCGTTCGTCAGCATGGGCGAGACGCGCGCGCAGATGGAGGCGCTGACGCCGCTCGGGCGCCTCGGCGAGCCCGAGGACATCGCGGCCGCTGCGCTCTGGCTCGCCTCGCCCGCGGGGAGCTGGGTGACGGGCAAGGTCGTCGAGGTGGACGGCGGAACGACCGCGACCAACTGGCCCTTCCCGATCCCGGGCGGGCTCGACTAGCGCGCCTGCCGCGGGCGCGCGTGGCCCGGTCGCCAGGGTGGGGTAGGCTCGCACCATGCACCACCAGCGGCCGGCCCTGTGGGGGCTCGCGGCGCTCGTCGTCGCGCTCGGCGTCGGCTTCGCCCTGCGCTCGCGCGGCCCGCAGGTCGCGACCGCCGTCGTCGTCCGCCGCGACCTCGAGCAGCACGTCGTCGCGAGCGGGCGCGTCTGGGTGCCGACGCGCGTGCAGGTCTCCGCGCAGGTGCCGGGCCTGGTCGTCGCCGTCGGCGCGGTCGAGGGGCAGCACGTCAAGGCGGGCAGCCTGCTCGTGCAGATCGACGACGCCGAGGCGCGCGCCGCGGTCGTGCAGGCGCAGGCTGCCGTCGCGCAGGCCACCGCGCGCGTCGAGCAGCTTCGCCGCGTCGGCGCCATCGTCGCCACCGAGAGCCTGCGGCAGGCCGAGACCAACCTCGAGCACGCGGAGTCCGACCGCGCCCGCGCCCTGCGGCTCGCGGCGAGCGGAGCGGTCGCGGCGACCGAGGCAGACGACGCGCGGCGCGCGGTCGAGGTCGCCCGCGCGCAGAAGAACGCCGCCGAGGCGCAGCAGCTCTCGTCGTCGCCCATGGGGGCCGACTCGCGCGTCGCGCTCACCGCGCTGCTCCAGGCGCAGGCGCAGCTCGCGGGCGCGAGCGTGCGGCTCGCCCAGACGCGCGCCGTCGCCGTGCAGGACGGCGTCGTGCTCTCGCGCTCGGTCGAGCCGGGCGACGTCGTGCAGCCGGCGCGCACGCTCCTCGTGATGGCGGTCGACGGCGACATGCAGGTCGTCTTCCAGCCCGACGAGCGCAACCTCGCGCACATGGCGCTCGGCCAGCGGGCGCGCGTGTCGGCCGACGCCTACCCCGAGCAGGTGTTCGACGGCGAGGTCAGCTACATCGCCCCCTCGGTCGATCCGCAGCGCGGCAGCATCGAGGTGCGGCTGCGCGTGCCGGGCGCGCCGCGCGCGTGGAAGCCCGACATGACGGTGTCGGTCGATCTCACCGTCGCCGCGAAGGCGCGCGCGCTGACGCTCGCGGCCGACGCGGTGCGCGGCCTGGCTTCTGGCGCGCCGAGCGTGTGGGTCGTCGAGGCCGGGCGCCTCGCGCAGAGGCCGGTGACGCTGGGCATCCGCGGCGCGGGCAGCGTCGAGATCGCCTCGGGGCTCGACGAGGGGGCCGAGGTCGTCGCGGGCGACGTCGCCGCGCTCGCGCCAGGCCAGCGCGTGCGCGTCGCGCGCGGGGGGCGCTGACGTGCCCTTCGAGTGGTTCGTCGCGCTCCGCTACCTGCGCGACGCCCGGGGCCAGACGCTGCTCATCCTCGCGGCCGTGTCGGTCGGCGTCAGCATCATCGTCTTCCTCACCGCGCTCATCGGCGGCTTGCAGGCGTCGCTCGTCGACAAGACGCTCGGCTCGCAGCCGCACGTGACCTTGCAGGTGCCGCGCGAGGCGGCGCGCGCGCTGGTCGCGCCGAGCGGGCAGGTCGCCGTCGCGCGCGACGTCCAGGCCTCGGCGCAGCGCCTGCGCTCGATCGACCAGTGGCCCGTCGTCATGGCCGACGCCGAGCGCGAGCCCGGCGTGCTCGCGGCGTCGGCCACGGTGAGCGGAGCGGGCTTCGCGATCCGCGGCGACGCCAAGGCGCCCATCGTCGTCACCGGCATCGACCCGGCGCGCTTCCTCGCCATCATCGACCTCGCGAAGCGCACGCACGCGGGGCGCTTCGACGTCGCGGGGGGCAACGTCGTCATCGGCTCGGTGCTCGCGTTCGACCTCGGCGTCGGCGTGGGCGACAAGCTGCGGCTGACGACGACCGAGGGCGTGACCGACACCGTGACCGTGGCGGGGCTCTTCACCGTGGGCAACCGCGCCGCCGACCAGACGTGGCTCGTCACCTCGCTGCGCCACGCGCAGTCGCTCTACGCCTTGCCCGGCGGCGCCACGAGCGTCGACCTCAAGCTCGCCGACGTGTTCGAGGCCGAGCGGGTCGCGACGCGGCTGCGCGAGCGCACCGGTCTCGCGGTCGAGAGCTGGATGGGCAAGAACCAGGAGCTGCTCGTCGGGCTGTCGGCGCAGCGAAGCTCGCAGTGGATCATCCAGTTCTTCGTCGGCGTGGCCGTCGCGCTCGGCATCGCGAGCGTGCTCATCGTCTCGGTCGTGCAGAAGGCGCCCGAGATCGGCATCCTGCGCGCGGTCGGCACCTCGTCGCGCCGCGTGCTCGACGTCTTCCTCATCCACGGCGGCGTGCTCGGGCTCGTCGGCTCGCTGTTCGGCTCCGCGCTCGGCGCGCTGCTCGCGAAGGCGTTCGAGGGGATCGCGCGCGACCCGAGCGGCGCACCGCGGTTCCCCGTCGAGCTCCCCGCGTCGCTCTTCGTCCAGGCCACGCTCCTCGCGACGGTGGTCGGCGTGCTCGCGGCGGTCATCCCCGCGCGGCGCGCGGCGCGCCTCGACCCCGCCACGGCGATCCGCAATGGCTGAGCCCGTCCTCTCCGTCGTCGGCGCCGTGCGCGAGTACGGCGAGCGCGTGAAGACGCGGGCGCTCGACGGCGCCGATCTGACCGTCGAGCGGGGCGAGCTCGTCGCGCTCGTCGGCCCCTCGGGCTCGGGCAAGAGCACGCTGCTCAACCTCGTCGGCCTGCTCGACCGCCCGACCGCGGGGCGCATCGTCCTCGGCGGCGTCGACACCGCGGGGCTCGACGACCGCGGCCTGACGGCGCTGCGCGCGCGCATGCTCGGCTTCGTGTTCCAGTTCCACCACCTGCTGCCCGCGTTCACCGCGCTCGAGAACGTCATGCTGCCCGAGTGGGGCGACAGGGGCTACGCGAGCAAGGAGCTGCGCGAGAGGTCCGAGGCGCTGCTTCGCGACGTCGGGCTCGCGTCGCGCGTGCACTACCGCACCAACGATCTGTCGGGCGGGCAGCAGCAGCGCGTCGCGATCGCGAGGGCGCTGGTGCGGCGCCCGGCGCTCGTGCTCGCCGACGAGCCGACGGGCAACCTCGACACGGCCTCCTCGAAGGAGGTCTTCGACCTGATGCGCCGCTTCAACGTCGAGTCGGGCACGACCTTCCTCGTGGTCACGCACGACGGGCGCATCGCCGACCAGTGCGACCGCGTCGTCGAGCTCGTCGATGGGCGCGTCACGAGCGACCGCCGCAGGGCGTGAGGCGGGCTAACCGACCCCGGCGCGGATGAGCGCGTGCGCGGTCGCGCGGTCCATCGTCTCGATGTGGCGGACGAGCCAGTCGTGCAGGTAGCGCTTGGTGAGCGCCATGCTCTGGTCGTCGATGGCCACGCTGAGGTTGGTGACGTCCTCGAGCAGGCGTCGGTGCTCGCGGGCGTGCACCTCGTGGCCGGCGTACTGCGCGGCGACCATGAGGCG
>CAITLX010000583.1 GCA_903893335.1 uncultured delta proteobacterium
GGAGCCGGGTTGGCAGCGGTGAGCGCGGGGGCCGCGGCGATCGCAGCGGCGGCGCTCGGCGCGGTCGGCGGGCCAGGCGGCGCGCCGCGCAGGAAGAACGCAGCGGCTGCGCCCGCGACGACGAGGGCTGCCGCGCCCCCCGCGATGACGCCCGCCTTCGACGACCTCTTGGGGGGCTCCTCGCTGACCGACACGGTGGCGCCGTGCATCGTCGGCACGAACGCGCTGGGCGAGCGGTCGCCCGAGAGCGCGGCGGTGGGCACGCCCGACGTCTTGATGACGACCTGACCGCCCGCCTCGGCGCCGCCGATCATGGTCTGGCCGAGCGCGCCGTCGGCGAACGGCAAGAGCGCCTCGGCCAGCGCGCGCGCCGTCGGGTAGCGCTGCCCGCGGTCGCTCGCCATGGCGCGCGCGGCGATCTCGACGAAGCTCGCCGGCAGGTCGGGGCGAAGCTCGGCGAGCGGGTGCGCCTTGCCCTCGTGGATGAGCAGCGCGAGGTGCGGGAGCGTCTCGGCCTCGTAGGGCCTGCGCCCGCTCGCGCACTCGTAGAGGATGACGCCGAGCGCGTAGACGTCGGCGCGCGCGTCGAGGTTCTTCTCGCCGCGCACCTGCTCGGGGGGCATGTAGAACGGGGTGCCGAGGGTGGACCCCTCCTTGGTCATGCCCATGCCGCCGGTGAGCTCGGCGTCGAACTTCGAGACGCCGAAGTCGAGGATCTTCACGAACGGCTTGCCGTCGCGCTCGACGAGGAAGAGGTTGTCGGGCTTGAGATCGCGGTGGATGATCCCCGCGTCGTGCGCGGCCTGCACGCCCTCGCACGCCTGCACGAGGATGTTCGCCAGCTCGTCGATCGGCAGCGTGCCCTTCGCGCCGAGCGCGTCGCTCAGCGTGTGGCCCTCGAGGTACTCCATGACGAGGTAGGGCTCGCCGGTGTCGAACTCGCCCGCGTCGAACGTCTCGATGATGTGCGGGTTGCCGATGCGCCCGGCCGCCGAGGCCTCGCGCAGGAAGCGGGCGACCACCGCCGGGTAGGCGCGAAACTGCGCGTGCAGCATCTTGAGCGCGCGCCGGTGCTTGGTCAGGTCGTGCTCGATCTCGTAGACCGCGCCCATGCCTCCGGCGCCGAGCAGCCGCAGCACGCGGAATTTGCCGGCCAGCAGCGTGCCCGGAGCGATGTGAGCGGCGTCGTTCATCGGTTTCCCCTCGCGGAGGTTAGCGACAGCCGAGCCCGCGGTCGACAGGCGCCCCTCACGGGCGCCCCTTTTCGCAGGCTGCGACGAGCTTGGGCGACATCTGCACGGCGTCGACGCGCGCGCGCGGGTCGTGCTCGCGCCACGCCGCGCACGCAGCGGCGGCGAGGCCCGGCGCCTCGAGCGCGACGTAGGCCTCGGCCAGCTGACGGTGCAGGATCGCGAGCTGCGGCCGCGAGAGCTCGCCGGCTGCGAGCAGGCGCACCCCGCGCGCGACCGCGTCGACCCACCGCCCCGCGCGCACCTCGGCGAGCAGCGACGGCAGCTCGGCCTCGACCTTGCGCTGCGCCTCGCGCGCGGCGCCCGCGGCCTGCGCCC
>CAITLX010000584.1 GCA_903893335.1 uncultured delta proteobacterium
CGCGCGGCCGGCAAGGTCGCGCTCGAGGAGTGGGCGGTCAACGGGCCGCTCGGCGTCGAGCAGGGGTTCACGTTCCCGAGCGATCCATGCGGCGGCCGCGCCGACGAGCTGGTGATCGAGGTCGGCGTCGAGGGGCTCGCGCCGACCTCCAGGGGCGACGCCGTGACGCTGCGCGACGAAGTGGGTGTGGCGAGGGCGCGCTACTCGGATCTCCGTGCCGTCGACGCGCGTGGCGCGAGCCTCGCTGCCAAGATGGGGGTCGCCGACGGCGTCGTGGAGCTGCGGGTCGCGACGGAGGGCGCATCCTGGCCGGTCGTCGTCGACCCGATGATCGCGACGCAGCAGGCCGTGCTCACCGAGGACCTTGGCGCCGCATCGGATCTGTTCGGGGGGTCGGTGTCCCTGTCGGGAACCACGGCGCTGGTCGGCGCATTCAACAAGACCGTCGGCGCAAACAAGGCGCAGGGCGCCGCCTTCGTCTTCGTGCAGAGCGGCACGACGTGGAGCTTGCAGCAACAACTCACTGCCAGCGATGGAGTCGCAAACGACCAGTTTGGGAGTTACGTCGCGCTTTCGGGGACCAACGCGCTCGTGTCCTCCGGGTCCGCCGTCTACGCGTTCACCAACAGCGGGACGGTCTGGACCCAGCAAGCGAGCAAGCTCGTGACCTCGGACGGCGCGCTGGGCGGCCCCCTCGGAGTCTCGGGCAATCTCGCCATCCTCGGCGGGACGCACGCCGCGTACGTCTTCTCGCAGAGCGGCAGCACGTGGTCCCAGCAGGCGAAGCTCGCCGCGGGTATCGCGACCGACGCCTTCGGCGCGTCGGTCGCGATCTCCGGCACGACCGCCCTCGTCGGCGCCTACGGGACGACCGTGGGCGCGAACGCGAGCCAGGGCGCAGCGTACGTCTTCGTCCAGAGCGGGACGAACTGGGCCCAGCAAGGATCCATGCTCACCGCGTCGAGTGGCGGCGCCGCGAGCGACTGGTTCGGGGTGTCGGTCGCGCTGTCGGGCTCGACGGCGCTGGTCGGCGCGTACAACAAGACCATCGGAGCGAATTCCAGGCAAGGGGCGGCGTACGCGTTCGGACGAAGCGGCACGACGTGGACACAGCAGACGTTGCCCTCGCCGGCGGACGGCGCGGCCGGCGACAACTTCGGTTACTCCGTCGGCGTCTCGGGGACGACGGCCGTCATCGGCGCGCACCAAAAGTCCAACAACCAGGGCGCGGCCTACGTCTACGTGCAGAGCGGAATCACGTGGTCGCAGCAAGGCAGCACGCTCACCGCGAATGACGCGACCGCTGGCGACTACTTCGGCAACTCCGTCGCCGTTTCGGGGTCGCTGGCGCTGGTCGGGGCGTTCATCAAGAAGGTCGGCGCGAACACGTCGCAGGGCGAGGCCTACATATTCGCACAGAGCGGATCGACCTGGTCGCCGCAGCCCGCCTCGGGCGGGCTGACCGAGAGCTACGGCGGCGCCAGCGATGACTTCGGGTACTCCGTAGCCGTGTCCGGCACGACTGCGATCGTCGGCGCGTTCCACAAGACGCTCGGCGCGAACGCCAACCAGGGTGCCGCCTATGTGTTCGACCAGAGTGGCTCGCAGTGGTCGTTGCTGCAGCAGATCACGGCGGGAGACGGTGCGGCGGGCGACAACTTCGGCAAGTCCGTAGCTGTCTCGGGATCGACCGCCGTCATCGGGGCGCTCAACAAGACGGTCGGCGCGAACGGCACCCAGGGAGCCGGCTACGTCTTCACCCGTGGCGGCACGGGCTTCTGGGCGCAGCAACCCTCAACCGGGCCGGCGCTGATCGCCGCGGATGGGGCAGCCAACGACCAGTTCGGCGCGGCCGTCGCCGTGTCGGGGACGAGCGTGCTCGTCGGCGCCAGCAACAAGAGCGCAGGCGCGGGCGCCGCGTACCTCTTCGTGCAGAACGGCGCGTCGTGGTCGCAGCAAAAGACCTCTGTTGCGGGCACGAGCCGATTCGGCGGCGCCGTTGCGCTCTCGGGCTCCACTGCGATCGTGGGGGCTGGAGCGACCACGATCAACTACACGAACCAAGGCACCGCCTACGTCTACGTGCAAAGCGGGACGAGCTGGAACACCACGCCTCAAGCGACGCTGACCCCGAGCGATCCCGCGGCCCTCGATGGCTTCGGATCTGCCGTCGCGCTGTCCGGCACGACGGCGCTGATTGGTGCGTCGGGGAAGACGATCGGCACCAACACCGGTCAAGGCGCTGCCTATGTGTTCACGCAGAACGGGGCGAGCTGGACGCAGCAGGGGTCCAAGCTCGTCGCGGCCGATGGCACGACCTCCGACCGGTTCGGCACCTCGGTCGCGCTCGAGGGCCAGACGGCTCTCATCGGCGCGAGCAAGGCGCTCGTCGCTCTCGCGCCGCAGGGGGCCGCGTACGTCTTCGTGCGAAGCGGGAGCATCTGGTCGCAACAGCTCGAGCTCGCGGCGAGCCCTGGCGCCGCAACCGACCATTTCGGCTACTCGGTGGGGCTCTCGGGTTCGGCCGCCGTCGTCGGCGCCTGGGGCGCTGCCGTCCGCGGAAACTCGGAGCAGGGGCTTGCGTACGCGTTCGCCATCTCCGGCGCCGCCGGCGCGCCCTGCCTCGGCGACGCGTTCTGCGCTACGTCGTACGCCTGCACCGACGGCGTCTGCTGCACCAGCGCATGCTCCGGCGCGTGCGACGTCTGTGCCCGGTCGCTGGGAGCCACCGTCGATGGCACCTGCACCCCGCTGGCCTATCAGTCGACAGGCACCCCGACCTGCACCAGCAACGTCCTCTGCGACGGCGTGAGCGGCAATTGCCCCACGGTGTGCACCTCCGACGCGCTCTGCCCGTCGGGCATGTACTGCACCTCGGCGGGGACGTGCGTCGGCAAGCGCGTCACGGGCAACTCGTGCGATCTCAACGCAGACTGCAAGGTTCCCGGCGCCTGCGCCGAGTGCGCGAGCGGCAACTGCGCCGACGGCGCCTGCTGCGACACGCCGTGCACTGGTGCGTGCGAGGCCTGCTCGGCCAGCCTCAAGGCGTCGCACGCCGCGAGCGGCACCTGCGGCCCCGTTCCGGCTGCGACGCCGGCGAGCCCCGCGTGCAGCGACGCGAGCCTGCTCTGCAACGGCACCTCGCAGTCGTGCCCCGCGGCGTGCACCTCGGACGCAGCTTGCGCGAGCGGCTTCTTCTGCGATCTGGTCGCGTCGCCCGCAAAGTGCACCGCGCTGCTCTCGACTTCGAACAACGCCTGCGTGCGCGGCGCGCAGTGCGCGAGCGGAAGCTGCGTCGACGGCTACTGCTGCGACGCCGCGTGTGGCTCGCTCTGCCAGGCGTGCAGCGGCGCGAAGACCGGCAGGGCGAACGGCACCTGCGCGCCGGTCGCCGCCGGCACCGACCCGGACGCCGAGTGCGGCCAGGACGCCAAATCGACCTGCGGACACGACGGCATGTGCGACGGCGCCGTGGCGCCGGGTTGCGCCTACTGGTCGGTGGGCACCTCGTGCGGCAGCGCCGTCTGCAGCTCGGACCGGACGCAGACGCTCGCGCAGACGTGCGTGGGCGCGAGCAGCTGCCAGACGGCCGCGACGGGGACGACCTGCGCCGCGTACAAGTGCGTGCCGGCGAGCGGCCTGTGCGGCACGTCGTGCTCGTCGGAGTCGGACTGCCAGAGCGGGTTCTATTGCGACGCGTCGAGCGCCTGCGTCGCCAAGCTGGCGCAGGGGGCTGCGTGCAGCGCCGCCAGCCAGTGCGCGACCGGCGCGTGCGCTGACGGCTACTGCTGCGACGCGGCGTGCGCGGGCGCCTGCGACGCCTGCGCGGCGGCGCTGAAGCAGACGGGCGCGGCCAATGGCACCTGCGGGCCGACGAAGGCCGGCGCGAGCGGCGCGCCGGTGTGCTCGGGCAGCGTCGTGTGCAACGGCGCGAGCGCCGCGTGCCCCGCCGGTTGCACCGCCGACGCGGGTTGCCCGACCGGGAGCTACTGCACCTCGGGCGGCACGTGCGCCACCCAGCGGGTGCAAGGGGCGGCCTGCAACCTCACGAGCGACTGCAAGACGTCGGGCACCTGCGCGGAGTGCGCGACCGGCAGCTGCATCGACGGCGTCTGCTGCGACACGGCGTGTGGCGGCGCCTGCGAGGCGTGCACCGGGGCGCTCAAGCAGTCGGGCACGCTCGACGGCACGTGCGGCGCCGCGAAGTCGGGGACGCCTGGCGCGCCCGCGTGCGCGAGCGGCGCGCTGTGCGACGGCGCGAGCGCGAGCTGCCCCGGGGGTTGCACCGGCGACGCGAGCTGTCCGTCGGGCAGCTACTGCGCCACGAGCGGCGCCTGCCTCGTGCGCAAGGCGCAGGGGGGCTCGTGCAACCTCGCGAACGACTGCAAGGTAGCGGGAGCGTGCGCCGAGTGCGCGAGCGGCTACTGCGTGGACGGCGTCTGCTGCGACACGGCCTGCACCGGCCTCTGCCAGGCCTGCGCGGGGGGCCTCAAGACGGCGGGAGGCGACGGCGTCTGCGGCAGCGCGAAGGCGGCGACCGACCCGCGCGACCAGTGCGCCGCCGAGGCGCAGAGCACCTGCGGCCAGAGCGGCTCGTGCAACGGTTCGGGCGCCTGCGACACCTGGGCGACAGGCACCTCGTGCGGCAACGCGACCTGCGTCGGCAACGAGAGCCGTCCGCAGCAGTGCACCGGCGCCCGCACGTGCGGGACGGTCAGCGGATCGGCCTGCGGCGCGTACCTCTGCAGCACGACGAGCGGCACCTGCGCGACGGCCTGCGCGAGCGACGGCGACTGCTCGAGCGGCAACTTCTGCAGCGGCTCGCGCTGCATTGCAAAGCAAGCCGTGGGCGGGAGCTGCGGCGCGGCGGGTCAGTGCGCGGCTGGCTTCTGCGTGGACGGCTACTGCTGCGACACGGCGTGCGGCGGCACCTGCGAGGCGTGCAGCGCGACCAAGAAGGGCTCCGGCCCCAACGGCACCTGTGGGCCGGTCGCGGCGAGCAGCGACCCGGACGGCGAGTGCGCGACCGAGCCGCAGAGCACCTGCGGTCAAAACGGCAACTGCGACGGCAACCGCGCGTGCCAGGTGTGGCCGGTGGGCACGAGCTGCGCAGGGTCG
Source organism: uncultured delta proteobacterium (assembly GCA_903893335.1). GTDB lineage: Bacteria > Myxococcota_A > Polyangia > Polyangiales > Polyangiaceae > CAITLX01. The sequence continues at coordinate 5,119 of CAITLX010000584.1, forward strand.
GTGTGCGTCGGCAACGAGAGCCGACCGCGCACCTGCGCCGGGGCGCTCGCGTGCGCGGTGTCGGCGAGCGGGACGTCGTGCGGCGCCTTCGCGTGCAGCGCGACGACCGGCGCCTGCCACACGGCTTGCGCGACCGACGGCGAGTGCGCGGCGGGCAACTTCTGCAGCGCGTCGTCGTGCGTGTCGAAGTCGGACGTGGGGCGCGCTTGCACGGCGTCCAACCAGTGCGCGCTCGGCAGCTGCGTCGACGGCTTCTGCTGCGACACGGCGTGCGCGGGGATGTGCGAGGCGTGCAGCGGGCTAAAAAAGGGGCTCGGCGCCGACGGCGTGTGCGGCGCCATCGAGGTCAACACCGACCCGGACCAGGAGTGCGCGGCGCAGACGCAGAGCACCTGCGGCACCAACGGGCAGTGCGACGGCGCGCGCGCGTGCGCCTACTGGGCGGCGGGCACCTCGTGCGGCGCGCCGTCGTGCGTGGGCAACGAGACCCGCTCGAGCGTGTGCACCGCGCCGGGCACGTGCGGCAAGAGCGCCAGCGGTGTGTCGTGCGGCAACTACGCGTGCGGCGCGGCGACGGGGCTCTGCGCGACGACCTGCTCGAGCGAGGCAGACTGCGCGAGCGGAAGCTGGTGCGACGGCGCGAGCCACACCTGCCAGAGCAAGCAGGCGGCGGGCGCGGCTTGCACCACGACCTCGCAGTGCGTGAGCGGCGCGTGCGTGGACGGCTTCTGCTGCGACACCGCGTGCGCGGGCACCTGCGTCGCGTGCAGCGCCCTGAAGAAGGGGGGCGGCTCGGACGGCGTGTGCGGGGCCATCGGCGTGCACACCGACCCCGACAACGAGTGCGCGCAGCAGTCGCCGAGCACCTGCGGAACCGATGGCTCGTGCGACGGCAACGGCGCGTGCTCCTTCTGGGCGGTCGGCACACTCTGCGGCTCGTCGGCCGGGACGTGCAACGGCAACCTGCTGGTGGGCGAGGTGTGCCAGGGGGCAGGCGTCTGCGCGGTGTCGGCCGGCGGCGTGCCCTGCTCGCCCGAGAACTGCGTCGGCGGTGCGTGCGCGCCCTGTTCGACCGCGGCCGATTGCCTGACACCCGCGACCTCGTACTGCGCGGCGGGGGCGTGCCTCACCAAGAAGGGGGCGGGGAGCGCCTGCGGGGCGGCGGCCGAGTGTGGCAGCGGAGCGTGCACCGACGGGTTCTGCTGCGACACCGCCTGCGGCGGCGCGTGCGAGGCGTGCAGCGCCCAGAAGAAGGGGCAGGGCAAGGACGGCGAGTGCGGAGCGGTCGTGTCGGGCTCGGATCCGGACGGCGATTGCGCCGAGCAGCCGACGTCGACCTGCGGCCACAGCGGTCAGTGCGACGGTAACCGCGCGTGCGCGTACTGGTCCGTCGGCACCGCCTGCGCAAGCCCGGTGTGCGTGGGCAACGAGAGCCGACCGTCGGCTTGCGCCGGGGCGCTCGCGTGCGCGGTGAGCGCGAGCGGCACGAGCTGTGGGGCCTTCGGGTGCAGCGCCTCGAGCGGCACCTGCCTGACGACGTGCGCGAGCGGCGGCGATTGCCAGCCCGGTAATTACTGCGACGCGACCTCGCATTGCGTGGGTGTGCAGGCGCCGGGCAAGGCGTGCGCGAGCGGGGCCGAGTGCTCGAGCGGCCACTGCATCGACGGCTACTGCTGCGACACGGCGTGCGGCGGGCTCTGCGAGGCGTGCAGCGCCGTGAAGAAGGGCGGCGGCGCCGACGGCGTGTGCGGCGCGGTCGGCGCGGGCAAGGACCCCGACGACGAGTGCGCGACGAGCGCGACCTCGAGCTGCGGTACGAGCGGCACCTGCGACGGCGTGCGCGGCTGCGGGCTCTACGCCTCCGGGCAGGTGTGCGGCGCCGATCTGTGCCTCGGCGGCGCCGAGGTGCGGCAGGTTTGTGACGGCGTAGGCCTCTGCGGCGTCACGCAGGACAACGCGGTCGCCTGCGCGCCCTACCAGTGCAGCAGCGGACATTGCCTCGCGGGGTGCGCCGCCGACGGCGACTGCGTCGACGGCTTCTTCTGCCAGGGGGGCGCGTGCAGCCCGAAGCGCGACCTCGGCGCCGCTTGCGCCGCCGACCGCGAGTGCGGGCTCGGCCACTGCGCCGACGACCGCTGCTGCAACGAGGCGTGCACGGGCCAATGCGAGGCGTGCAACTCGGTGGGGGGCGAGGGCACGTGCAGCGTGGTGACCGGCTCGCCGCTCGCGTCGCGCAAGAGCTGCGGCGGCGTCGGCGTCTGCCAGGGAACCTGCAACGGCGGCGATCGCACGACGTGCACGTTCCCGCACCAGGGTCAGGCGGTCACCGAGGCGTCGTGCTCGGGCGACTCGGAGGTGCCGCCTTCGAAGTGCGACGGCAACGGCGAGGTGCAGAGCTTCGCCCCCTTCCCCTGCGGCGCCTACACCTGCGGGCCCATCGGGGACGGAGGTCTCGGCTGCAAGACGACTTGCAAGTCCGACACGGACTGCGCGGGCAACCTCACGTGCGACATCGTGAAGGGAACCTGCTCGCAGGGGGGCAAGACCTGCTCGGTCGATGGCACCTCCGAGGTGAACCCCGACGGCTCGAACACCGACTGCCGCGGCTTCACGTGCACGCCGGTGACCGGGTGCCGCACCACCTGCGACGTGCAGAGCGCGCCGTGCGCCAGGGGCTACCTCTGCGCGCAGCAGAAGTGCGTCGTCGCCTCCGACGACGGCGGCGTGCCCGAGAGCGCCACCACCGCCGGCAGCGACACGATGAACGTCGATCAGTCCAAGGGGTGCGGCTGCCGCACCGTGGGCTCGTCGGGTGAGGCGGGCGGGGTCGCGAGCGCGGCTGGCTTCGCGCTCCTCGGGATCGTGGTCCGTCGCCGCCGCCGGCGGTGACGGCGCCCGAGGGCGCTCAGATGCCGACCGCGACGTCGACCTGCATGCGCGCGTCGGCGATGCGTCGCAGCAGATCGGGGATGCGGCTCGACGCGCGCTTGGTCACGACGTCGGCGACGCCGAGCTGACGGAGAAGCTCCTTCTCCTCCTCGGCGTGGCTGCTGACGACGACGATCGTCGTGCGGGAAGTCAGGTTCGTGCCGCGCAGGTACATGCAGAGCTCGGTGCCGCTCATGACGGGCATGTCGATGTCGAGGAACATGACGTCGGGCGGCCGGCGGTGCACCTCGCGCAGCCCCTCGCGCCCGTTCTCGGCGAGGCGCACCTGCGCGGCGGGGACGGCTTGGCGCACCATCATCTCCATCATGTCGCGCACGTGCGGGTCGTCGTCGACGACGAGGACGTCGAGCGTCGCGGCGAGCTCGCGCTCGGGGAGTGCGGCGCGGATCGAGCGCAGCACGGCCACCACCAGATCGACGGGGGCGGGCCGGTCCTCGGGGCGTTTGGCCAGCATCTCGAGCACGAGCCGCTCGAGCGCGGGTGGGATGTCGGGGCGGAGCCACGACGCAGGCGGAGGCTGACTGGTCGCGTGGGCGTCGAGCAGGGGCTTGATCGCGTTGCCGTCGAACGGCAGGTGCCCGGTCAGGAGCTGGAAGGCGATGACGCCGAGCGCGTAGATGTCGACCATGTGCCGGTCGCGCGCCGTCAGGCTCCCGAGCACGGCCTCCGGGGCCATGACGATGGGCGAGCCCATCATCAGCGGGTCGATCGCCTGCTGCTCGTGGCGTGCGATGCCGAGGTCGAGCAGCACCGCGCGCCCACGCGGCGCGAGCATGATGTTGTCCGGCTTGAGGTCCTGGTGCGCGTAGCCCGCGGCGTGCAGCACGGCGAGGGCCTCTCCGATGCCGACGAGGATCTCGATCGCCTCGTGGAAGTCGAACGAACTCGTCTTCACCCGCTGCGCGATGTGCGCGGAGAGCGTGCGGCCCGCGACGCGCTCCATCACGATGAAGTCGCGCCCCTCGTGCCGATCGAGGCCGTGCACCTGCACGAGCCCCGGGTGCTGGAACGTCGCGAGCACGCTGGCCTCGTGCAGCAGCGCGCGGTCCGCGAACCCACCCGACGCGAACTTCAGCGCGACGACGCGACCGAGGCGACGGTCGCGGGCCTCGTACACCTGGCCCATGCTGCCGGCGCCCAGGACGCCGAGCACCTCGTAGCCAGCCCCGAGCACGGCGCCCACGGGGTAGAGGACCACCTCGGACGGCGCGTCGTGCGGCAGCGACTCGCGCGCTCGGTCGTCGCCAGCGGCGCTCACGGGGAGCACGCTCCGTGGCCGAGCGTGCGCGGCGTCGTCGGTGCGCCCGCGCCGAGGTCTGCCGGGTACGGGAGGTGGATCGTGATCGTCGTGCCCTTGCCCAGCTCGGAGTCGATCCACATGCGCCCGCCCAGCCCCTCGGTGACGAACCACGCCTTGGTGAGCCCGTAGCCGCCGCCCATCGTGGGGGCAGCCGACGCGCCCGCGCCCCGCACCCCGAAGTGCACGACGCGGGCGATCTCGTCGGCGGCGATGCCGGCTCCGTCGTCGCTGACCGAGACGCGCAGGCCGTCGGCAGCCTCGGCGAGGCTCGCGCGGATCGTCGAGCCCGGCGGGCTGTACTTGCGCGCGTTGCACACGAGGTCGCGCAAGCAGTCCTGCAGCACCTCGGGCATGGTGATCGACTCGCCGTCCTGCGCGACGAAGTCGAGGTCGAGCAGGTAGTCGCCGGGCGCCTTCTCGTCGGCGCGGTACACGAGCCGGTAGCGACCCAGGCTGTTGCGCACGATGGCGTCCATCACCTGGCGGAAGTTGCCGCGCAGGCGCGCCACGGCGTGCCGTCGCCACGCGTCGCCGTGGGTGTGGCGCGCGATCCACTCGACCGCCCGCACCAGCACCACGTCGAGCACGGCGTCGATGGCGCGCGCGCATCGCTCGGCCAGGGGACGCTTGTCCTCCGGCGCCGCGGCGATGACCGGCGCGGCGGCCGAGAGCGCGTCGCGCAGCGACTGGTGGTGGACCGTGAGCCAGCGCAGGTCCTCGACGAGAGCGTCCGGGGTGTCGATGTGCTCGGACATCGCGAGCAGCCGCTCGACCTGCGGCAGGAAGAGGTCGGGCTGCCCGGCGAACTGCCCGACGAGTCGGAAGTTGCCGACGAGCACGTTGACGACGTTGTCGACGCTGTGCGCCATCACCTTCGTTCGCTGCTCGGCGCTCAGCCCGAGCTTCTCGCGGATCTCCACTCGCATACGCGACACACGATTCGGGTGAGTTCGGCGTGGGCACGACCCCGGACAGCACGCCCAAAACCAAATTATCAGCCATGATATGGCAGGTCTACCAACGTGGGCCCAGGGCGACTCCGACGTAGGTCCGACCTCGCTTCTGCCCACTCGCGCACACACGCGCCCGGCCTCCCCGAGGCCCCCCGGGTAGTACTTCGGCACGCCGCGTGCTAAACGCCCCGCCCCCATGCGCCGCCAGGACCTACGCAACATCGCCATCGTCGCCCACGTCGACCATGGCAAAACCACCCTCGTTGACACGATGCTCCGTCAGAGCGGCACGTTCCGCGACAACGAGCAGGTCGAGGAGCGGGTCATGGACTCGAACGACCTCGAGAAAGAGCGCGGGATCACCATCCTGGCGAAGAACACGAGCGTTCGCTGGCACGGCACCAAGATCAACATCGTCGACACGCCCGGCCACTCCGACTTCGGAGGCGAGGTCGAGCGCACGCTGATGATGGCCGACGCGGCCGTGCTCCTGGTCGACGCGGCCGAGGGGCCGCTGCCCCAGACGCGCTTCGTGCTCCGCAAGTGCCTCGAGCGCGATTTCCCCATCCTCGTCGTCATCAACAAGATCGACCGCCAGGACGCCCGCCCGCACGAGGTGCTGAGCGAGGTGTTCGACCTCTTCTGCGACCTCGAGGCCTCGGACGCGCAGACCGACTTCCCCACGCTCTACGCCATCGGCAAGCTCGGCATCGCCAAGCGCAACCTCGAGGACGAGGGCACGGACCTCGTGCCGCTCTTCGAGACGATCCTCGCGAGCGTGCCGGCCCCCGAGGTCGAGCCCGACGGCCCCTTGCAGGTCATCGTCTGCAACCTCTCGCACGACGACTACGTCGGGCGCCTCGCCATCGGGCGCGTCGTGCGCGGCTCCATCCGCAAGACGCAGAACGTGTCCATCGTCGGCGAGCACGGCGTCGGCACGGGTACGGTCAAGGCGCTGTTCACCTTCGAGGGGCTCAAGCGCACGCCGGTCGACATCGTCACGGCGGGCGAGAACGTCGCCATCGCCGGCATCGAGAACGTCGAGATCGGCGACACCATCGCCGCGGTCGACGTGCCCGAGGCGCTGCCGCGCATCCGCGTCGAGCAGCCCACCATCCGCATGAAGATCGGCGTCAACACCTCGCCCTTCGCGGGCAAGGCCAAGGCGTCGAAGTACCTCACCAGCCGCCAGCTTCGCGAGCGCCTCGAGCGCGAGGCCAAGCGAAACCTCGCCATCCGCGTCGAGCCGAGCGACAGCCCCGACACCTTCGTCGTGTTCGGTCGCGGTGAGCTGCAGCTCGCCATCCTCGTCGAGACGATGCGCCGCGAGGGCTACGAGATGGTGCTCTCGAACCCCGAGGTGGTCACCAGCGAGATCGACGGCCAGCTCTGCGAGCCGGTCGAGCTCGTCGTCGTCGACGTGCCCGACTCGTTCATCGGCATCGTCACCGAGCGCCTCGGCGAGCGCCGCGGCCGCATGGTGAAGATGTCCAACCCCGGCTTCGGGCGCGCGCGCCTCGAGTACCGCGTGCCGTCGCGCGGCCTCATCGGCTTCCGCGGCGAGTTCCTGACCTCGACGCGCGGCACCGGGCTGCTCAACACCCTGTTCGACGGCTGGGAGCCCTGGGGCGGCCCGATGATCAAGCGCCCGACGGGGGCCATCGTGTCCGACCGCATGGGCGTCTCGACGCCGTACGCGCTCTTCCACCTCCAGCCGCGCGGCACGTTCTTCCTCGTGCCCGGCGTCGAGGTCTACGAGGGCATGATCATCGGCGAGCACAACCGGCCGAACGACACCGACGTGAACGCGATCAAGGAGAAGAAGCTCTCCAACGTCCGCAACCACGGCAAGGACGAGAACGTCGCGCTGGCCTCGCCGCGCATGCTCACCATCGAGACCGCGATGGAGTGGATCGACGCCGATGAGCTCGTCGAGGTCACGCCCGACGCGGTGCGCGTGCGCAAGCGTCAGCTCGCGTGCAACCTGCGCGACCGTCGCGTCGACGCGATCGAGAACGCCCAGGAAGGCTGAGGCGCGAGGGCGCCGACGAAGGCTGAGGCGCGAGGGCGCCCCGCGAGGGGCGCGCCGCGACGCTCACCGACCGATCTCGACGAGGGTGGGCACCTCGCCCGCGCGGGCGCGCAGGGTGGCCTTCGGGCGCACGGCGACGGGCACGTCGGACACGGCCA
>CAITLX010000585.1 GCA_903893335.1 uncultured delta proteobacterium
GCGAGCTCGCGCCGACGCTCGCGCGTCTGCTCGGGACGCCCGACCCGTTGCCGGGCGGGCTCGCCATCGCCGCGCGCGCGCACGTCCTCGAAGCGGTCGGTGGCCCCGGCGACGCCGACCTGGCGAGCCTGCGCTCCGCGCACGGCGCGGCGCGGGTGGTGCGCGTGCTGGTCCCCGTGGGAGGGGCCGGACGCGGCGCGCGGGTGCTCGTGCGCGGGCGCGCGACCGGCGCCCGGCCGGTCGAGCTTCGTATCGGGGCGCCGCTCGCGTCGGCCGGTCGGCACGACGCGCCGCTCGGCGAGCTCGACGTGCGCTCGGCGGTCCGCGTCGAGCTGCCGCCCGGCTCCGCCGCCGTCGAGCGCTGGGTGGAGCTCCCCAGCTCGATCGGCGCGCGCCCCGGCGCCAAGGTCACGCTCGTCGTCGAGGCGACCGGCGGCGAGGTCGATCTCGACGCGATCGCGGTCGTTTCGCTCGCGGACGAGCTGCCTCCGCCCCCCCCGGCGCCCTGGCATCCGACGGCCGCCGACGTCGCCGGACGCGAGCCCGAGGACGTCGACGAGTGACGCGCGGTTGACGCCCTCGGAGCGCCCGGTAAAGTCGCGGCCCCGTGTCCGACCCCACCTCGAACGATCGCAACGTCCGCGTCCGCGAAGACGCCGTCCGCAAGGGCCTCCTCAAGAAGCGCGAGGACACGCAGCGCAAGGCGCTGCCCCTCGAGCCCGGAGAGATGGTCGACGACGCGCTCGCGCGCGGAACGGCCGCCACCGGCAAGTGGCTGAAGGCCCATTTCCACCAGATCCAGTGGGTGATCGTGGCGGGCATCGTCGTGGGCGCCGGGGTCTACGTCTACGGCTGGCGAACGGGGAAATCGTCCGAATCCGCGTCGTCGGCGCTCATGCGCGGCGTGGCGAGCGAGCGCGGGCGCCTCTCCGAGCAGGCCGCCAAGGACGACGACTCGTCGGCCGACCCGACCCCGATCTTCAAGACCGCCGACGAGCGCCGCGAGGCCGCCGTCGACGCGTACCGCACGGTCGTGGCGAAATACTCCGGCGGCGGGCCCGCCATTCTCGGCAAGCTCGGCGAGGCCGGCGTGCTGCTCGACAAGCGCGACTTCCCAGGCGCGCTCGCCGCGTACGACGTCGTGCGGCAGTCGCCGCTCGCCAAGGCCGACGCCGACGTGCGCTGCCGCGCCATCGAGGGCACCGCTTACGCCGAGGAGGGCAAGGGGGACATCGACGCCGCCCTCAAGGCCTTCCGCGAGCTCGAGAACAGCGACGTGCCCGGCTTCAAGCAGCTCGGCCAGTACCAGCAGGCGCGCCTGCTCGTCGGCAAGGGCGACCGCGACAAGGCCAAGGAGCTTCTGAAGGCCGCGCGCGAGAAGCTCCACGCGCCGGGCGCCGCCGAGGCGCGCACGTTCCCGTTCCTCGAGTCCGAGCTCGACGCGCTGCTCACGAGCCTCGACCCGAGCGCGGTGCCTGCCAAGCCGAGCGGCGGGCGTTCGCTCGGCGCCGGATCGCTCGGCCCCGAGGACATCGAGCGCTTGCAGCAGCAGCTTCAGCGCCAGCTGGGCAAGAAGGGCGGCACGCCGTGAGGCGCCGCGCCCTGGGCGCGGTCGTCGCGGGCATCGCGGCGCTCGTGTGCGCCTCGGGCTGCGAGCGACTGAGCGCGGGCGCGAACCCCGAGCGGCCGCTGTGGGCCACGCGCCCCATCCAGGCCATCCGGCTGACGTACCGGCGCCCGCTCTCGGCGCCCGAGCGCCTCGCCGGCGAGGAGTACGAGCGCGGCCGGCCCGCCATCGACGTCGCGCGCGCGCGGGTGTTCGTCGGGTCGAGCGACCACGGGCTCTACTGCGTCCGCGCCGCCGACGGCGAGCCCGTGTGGCGCTTCGAGACGCTCGGCGCCGTGCAGAGCGAGCCGCTCTACGACCCCCGCGAGGACGTCGTCTACTTCGGCTCGAACGACGGCGCGCTCTACAAGGTGCGCGCCTCGGACGGCGAGCTGCTCTGGCGCTTCATGACGAACGCCGAGATCGGGCGCCGCCCGGCGCTCGCCAACGGTCTGCTCTACGTCGTCAACGCCAACGACACGGTCGTGGCGATCGAGCCCGCGACCGGCAAAGTGCGCTGGTCGCAGCACCGGACCCCGGCGCTCGGCATGGAGATCGCCGGCTACGCCGGGCCGCTCGTCACCGCCGACCGGGTCTACGTCGCGTTCTCCGACGGCCACGTGGCGTCTTACGACGCCCGCGAGGGCACCGAGCGCTGGCAGTCGGTCGACCTCGCCGCCGAGGCCGAGCAGGTCACCGGCGACCTGCCGCGTTACCTCGACGCCGACGCGACCCCGGTGCTCGACCAGATCGCCGCCGGTCGGGTCGTCTACGTCGCCAGCTACGCGGGGGGCGTGCACGCGCTCGACGCCGACGGAGGCACCCGGGTGTGGGTCAACGACCGCGCGACGGGGGTCACCGAGACGCTGCTGTGGCAGGAGCCCGCGCACAGGCCGCGCGACGGCGTCGGCCCCGACGTGCCGGCCCGCAAGGTGCTGATCGCCGCCTCGGGCACGACCGGCCTCTGGGGCCTGTCGCCGGAGGACGGCCACGAGCTGTGGCGCCGCAAGCTGCCAGAAGGGGGCATGTCGGCTCCTGTGGCCGTCGCGGGCGCGCTGCTCCTGTCGACGTCGCGCTACGGGCTCTTCCTGGTGTCGCCGCTGGGCGGTGGCGTCATCGACGGCATCGACCTGTCGGGTGGCCTCGCGATGACCCCGGTGGCCCACGGCGAGCGCGCCTTCGTCATGACCAACGGTGGCTCGCTGCTCGGGCTGCAGGTCGTGCCGCCCGACGTCGCCGGTCGCTGAAGCCGGCCCGTCGGTCGGGCTGTCTGGCCCGCAACGGCTCGATTCAGGCCGTTTCGGCCATCCTGGGCCCGCTCAGATGGATCGCATAAGACCCATTATGTCAACTCGGCGCACCGGGGTGACTGGGGGGGGGCTGGAACGCCGCTCGCCAGGAACCAGCCCGTTAGCTCGCGTGACCGAGCGTGCGGGCGTCGACGGCCTCCCCCTCGACCGCGGGGGGCTCGAGCAGCGCGCGCAGGTCGATCGACCCGTCGGCGGGCACGAACGCGATGCGCCCGCGCAGCGACGGCGCGATGTCCACCAGGGCGACGACGAGATCCACCGCCTCGGACGATCCGCCATCGATGCCATCGACGACCACCGCGTCGCACGTGTGACCCGTGAGCAACCAGTCGATGGCGTCGTCGGCCCGCCCCACCACGCTCAGCCGGCACGCGGCCTGGAGGGTCGCGTAGGCCGCCCCCGAGGCGGGCGCCGCGGCCACGAGCAGCACGCGCGGAGGCTCGGCGTACGCCAGGGTCGGCGTGGTGTCGGCCAGACGGTTGCCCGCGGCGAGCGACGGGCGCGTGCCGGCCTCGAAGACCACCGCGCCGACCGCGTCGAGGCGCCCGTAGCGGTGCACCGGAAAGAGCGTCACGCGCCACCGGGTGGACTTCCCGGCGCTGCGCGGCGTCACGCCGACGACCTCGGCTCCCTCGACCGTGCGTCCGGTCTCCAGCACCCGGGCCACGAGCGGCTCGAGCGCGGGCGCCATGCCCGGCAGCACCTCCCCCAGGGTCCGCTGGGCGTGTTCGCCCGCCGAGACGCCATGAAGCGCGGCGGCCATCGAGTTGACATAAAGAAAGCGGGTGTCGGTCCCCAGGATCATCAGGCTCACCGGCGCACCGGCGAAGATGCCCGCCGGGCTCCAGGGCGGCAGGCTGTCCGGACGCGACGGCGGCGGCGTCGACGGCTTCGCCCCCAGCCCAGCCGCTCGCGCCGACGCGAGCGCGAGGAAGCGCTCGAGCGCGGCCTCGGTCGAAATCCAGGCGGCGCCAGCGGTCACGGCCTCGACCCGCGCGCTGCGTCCGAGGCTCGTCGTGTCCACCCAGGCCGCCACCCGCCCGCCGAGCGCGTTTTCGAGCTGAAACCACGCTGCCAGCGCCATCGGGACGGTGCCGGCGTCGACGACCAACCCGTGCAACTCGTCGGCCGACGTCGAGCGGAGCCGCTGCAACGCCGCGCCGATGGTCCCCACGGCCTCGACGCGCCAACCGCTTCGCCCGGCCACCGTGGCGAGGCGCGCTCCGGTCGCCTCGGATGTCGTCACGACGAGCGCCCACCTCATCGACCGTCGCTCCTCCCCTTTTCCGAGCCCGCGCCACCGTGGCGGGGCCGCACGCATCGCTTCACACGAATGAGCTGTACCCAGATGGGCCCGGCCGAAGGCCGGGCGTCCCGGGCGACGGCCCTGACGACTCGAAGATCAAGCGCGTACGCGGCCCTAGAGGACGAGCTCCTCGTCGAGCCGCAAGGTCGAGAGATTCGGCAACCGAAGCCGGGCGCACTCGCGCTCGATCTCGGCCAAATAGGCGGGTTTCATGTGGTAGAGCAGCGTCGGGAGCGCCCCGGGCGACGGCGATTTTCGCAGGTCCGCGCCCAGTGAGCGCGGCGTGTGGTGGCCGGAGTCGGTCGCGAGTCGCTGCAAGCGGTTCGGGAAGCTGACCTCCGCGAGCAGACCTCGGAGGCGCGGCTCGGCGGCCATCACCTCCCAGAAGCGGTCGGTCGGCCCCGTGTCGCCCGTGAAGCCCAGCGCCGCTCGCCCGCGCGCGATGAGGAAGCCGGACGACTCGATGGTGTGGGTCACCGGGATGGCCGTGACCTCGAAACCGGCCACCGTCGTCGGCACGCCGCGCTTGAGCTCGAGCAGCTGGATCGTGGGCGACGCTGCGGACGGAATCTGAGTGAAATCGGGCCACAAGACACCATTGAAGAAGTACTTCTTCAAGGCTCGAAGCGTGCCGCGGGTGGCCGCCACGACGAGCGGCGGGCAGCCCTTCTGGCACCGGTTGTCCGAGATCGTGGCCAGGTCGCGGATGTGGTCGAGGTGCGCGTGCCCGATGAGGCAGGCCCTGAGCCGGTACTGCGCCGGGAGGTCGAGCCCGCTGGTGAGCGAGCCCGCATCGATGGCGAGCACGTCGTCGACGACGAACGCGGTCGTTCGGTGGCGCGGAGTTTCCCCACCGTGACAGCCCACGACGCGTAGCAGCATGGTTGGGCGCGAGCATAGCGAGCCCTGAGCGCCGCGCCGAAATATCGACGGCCCGCTCGCTCCGGCCTGCCGGGGGTGTCTCCCCCGATGGACCGGTGCGGCGGGCCGCCTCGTGCGTCGGTGTGGTGGGCGTCAGTCCATGTCGAAGTCGCCGCCCATGCCTCCCATACCGCCCATGCCTCCCATGCCTCCCATGCCACCCATGCCGCCCATGCCGCCCATACCGCCCATGCCACCGCCGCCCCCGGCGGGCGCCTCGGGCTTCGGGATCTCCGCGATGAGCGCCTCGGTGGTGAGCATGAGGCCCGCGACGCTCGCGGCGTGCTGCAACGCGGTGCGAACGACCTTGGCCGGGTCGATGACGCCGGCGCGCAGCAGGTCCTCGAACGTCTCGGTCGCGGCGTTGAACCCGAAGGCGCCCTTGCCCTCGCGCACGCGCTGCACGACGACCGAGGGCTCGACGCCCGCGTTGGCCGCGATCTGGCGCATGGGCTCCTCGACCGCGCGGGCGAGGAGCTTGACGCCGTAGTCGCGCTCGTCGCCGAGCTTGAGCGACGCGAGCACGCCGCTGGCGCGCAGCAGCGCGACGCCGCCGCCGGGCACGACGCCCTCCTCGACCGCGGCGCGGGTCGCGTGGAGCGCGTCCTCGACGCGGGCCTTCTTCTCCTTCATCTCGGCCTCGGTCGCGGCGCCGACCTTCACGACCGCGACGCCGCCGGCGAGCTTGGCGAGCCGCTCCTGGAGCTTCTCGCGATCGTAGTCGCTCGTGGTCGCCTCGATCTGCTTGCGGAGCGCGTCGATGCGGCCGCGGATGGCCTTCTTGTCGCCCGCGCCGTCGATGATGGTCGTCGTGTCCTTGTCGACGGTGATGAGCTTCGCGCGCCCGAGGTGCGCGAGCGTGCCGCTCTCGAGCTTCACGCCCATGTCGTCGATGAACGCCTGCGCGCCGGTCAGCGTCGCGATGTCGGTGAGCATCTCCTTGCGGCGGTCGCCGAAGCCGGGCGCCTTGACGGCGCACACCTTGAGCGAGCCACGCAGCTTGTTGACCACGAGCGTGGCGAGCGCCTCGCCGTCGATGTCCTCGGCCACGATGAGCAGCGGGCGCGACTGGCGCACGACCTGCTCGAGCAGCGGGACGAGGTCGGCCATCGCCGAGAGCTTCTTCTCGTGCACGAGGACGTACGCGTCGGCGAGCTCGGCCGTCATCTTCTCGGGGTTGGTCGCGAAGTAGGGCGAGAGGTAGCCGCGGTCGAACTGCATGCCCTCGACGACGTCGAGCGTCGTCTCCATGCCCTTGTTCTCCTCGACCGTGATGACGCCGTCCTTGCCGACCTTCTCCATCGCCTCGGCGAGGAGCTTGCCGATGGCCTCGTCGCCGTTGGCGCTGATCGTGCCGACCTGGGCGATCTCGCTCTGGTTGCGCGTCGGCTTGGCCAGCTTCGCGATCTCGGCGACGACCTTCTCGACCGCGGCGTCGATGCCGCGCTTGATGTCCATCGGGCTGTGACCCGCCTCGACGAGGCGGAGGCCCTGGCCGTAGATCGCCTGCGCGAGCACGGTGGCGGTGGTGGTGCCGTCGCCGGCCTTGTCGCTCGTGCGCGACGCCACCTCGCGGACCATCTGCGCCCCCATGTTGGCGAACCTCGAGGCGAGGTCGATCTCCTTCGCGACCGTCACGCCGTCCTTGGTGACGACGGGCGCGCCGTAGCTCTTGTCGAGCGCCACGTTGCGGCCCTTGGGGCCGAGCGTGACCTTCACGACGTCTGCGAGCGCGTTGACGCCTGCGAGAATCGCGGCGCGGGCGTGGGTCTTGTAGACGATCTCCTTCGCGGTCATGTGTTCCTCTCTGAAAACGGGGACGGGAATGGCCCGAGGCATACACCTGGGGGGCCGGGAACGTAAGGCGGCCGCGCGCTGCGTCAAGGGGTTCGACCGGCCGCCGTTTCCCGTCGCGCACGCGGGGCTGCCGGGGTACAGGACCGTTGCCGTGCCGCTCCCCTCCCCTCGCCCGCCCCGATCGACCCGCTGGCTCCTCGCGCTCGCAGCGCTCGCGGCGTCGTTCGTGGTCGCCGCCGCGATGGCCGCGGGGTGCAGCGACGGCTCGACGGCGACCGCGTACCTCGGGGCGATCGACCGCGACGCCGCGCCCGAGGTGCAGCTTGGCGGGCCGGACGTGGGCGCGCCCGACGCCGGGCTCGACGACGCGTCGTTCGACGGCGCCGACTGACCGCTGTCGTATCCCGGTCCGCGCCGCGCGCGCCCTGTCGCCACGCCCACGCGGGCGAGCGCTCGGACTAGAAGCGCGCCTGCATCGACGCTCGGACTACTAGAAGCGCGCCTGCATCGACGCTCGGACTACTAGAAGCGCGCCTGCATCGACGTGCCGAAGCCGAGAAAGTTCGAGCTGATGAACTGCCGCTCGGACGACGTGCCGTCGGGGTTGAGCTCGAGGTAGGTCCCGTTGGGGTCGTGCACGAGCTGCACCCAGGCGACCGCGCTCATCAGGTCGGAGATGTCCCAGCGCAGGCTCGCGCGCGCCTGCAAGATGGGCTTGGCCGACGCGCCGGGCGGGAGGATCGAGTAGCTGCCCTGCTGGCGGATGACGACGGTGCGCGAGGTGAACAGCGCTACCGAGTCGCTGCCGAACGTGGCGGGGAGCTGCACGCCGCCGCCGATGGCCGGCAAGAGGTGGAGCTTCTCGAAGTAGTAGTCGAGCGAGCCGGCGAAGAAGCGCTCGGCGGTCACCTTCGCGTCGTACGGGATCGTCTGGAACGGGATGTAGCCGGGCTGGTTGCGCAGGATGAACGGCACGTCGCGGTAGATCCCCGTCACCGAGGCGCGCAGGAAGCCGTACTTGACGTTGCCCTGCACGGCGCCCGCGCGCGCGGCCTGCAGGCGCGTCGCGCCGCTGTGGTCGAAGTCCTTCAGGTTCTGCTCGAGCTGCGTCGCCTCGGCGCTCACGGCCCACGCGAGCGTGCCGGCCGCGTACTTGTCGCGCTGAAACAGGTTCATCGGCGCGTTGGGGTCGTTGCGGTAGAGCAGGAAGTCGACCGACTGCGGCACCGGCATCTTGTCGTGCACGACGACGCGCCCCGAGAAGCCGTAGGTGTAGATGCGCTTGCCGACGACCGTGTCGAGGTCGAACTTGCCCTGCTGGAAGTAGCCCGTGCCCGCCTCGACGCGCAGGTTGTCGAGCGGATCGACGCCGGCGCCGCCGAGCAGGCCGTAGTTGGTCTGCGCGAGGCGCACCGTCTCGACGTCGGATGTGCCCGGCGCGATGGCCTGCTCGGGCTGCACGATGCTCGCGGCCTTGAAGCCGCCGAAGACGTAGAAGCGCTCGCCGTCGATCTGGAGCTTCGCGCCGGGCGAGCTGCCCTGCAGGCGCGGGAAGATCGACTGGTTGATCGACGCGTTGGTGCCGCCCCACGACAGGTCGTAGAGGTAGCCGAGGCGGAAGCGGTCGGTGTCGAGCGGGAAGAGCGTGAGGCTGACCCCCTCGCGAGCGCGCTCGGGCGCCGACTGCGTGTGGTAGACGAGCCGGATGTACGAGCCGGCGTCGTAGAACGCCGAGTTGACGTTGTTGGTGTTGGCCGAGAGCGCGGAGAGATCGACGCGCAGGACGAGCGAGGCCTCGGTGTCGAGGTGCTCCACGTACCCCGGCATCTTCTTGTACATGACGAGGTGCGACACGTTCTCGCGGCCGCTGAAGCGCGAGTTGAGGTTGTCGAAGAAGAGCCGATACTGCGAGCGGTCGCCGAGGTTGAAGTTCGGCGAGAGCGGCTGCGCCTGGCCCGTCTGGTGGAGCACGTCGTCGTCACCCATCGTGAAGGTGAGGCGCGTGTCCATGAAGTCGCTCGCTTGGGCGGCGGGGGCCGCGAGCAGGCAGGCGACGACGGGGGCGAGGCGGAGGCGGATGGCGTGGCGCATGGGGAATGGGGCTCTCGGGATCAGTTGCCGGCGTTGTCGACCTGCGTGCGCGGGTGGACGCACGCGACCTGCGACGACACGGGTGCGGGGGGTGAGGCCAGGCACGCGGCGTCCCCTTCGGGGCACGGGAGCACGAGGTCGTCGCCGCAGCGCGCCTCGAGCGTCCAGTGGAAGGTTCCGCCGGTGAAGTTGCGGAGCGTGCCGGTGAGCGCGGCGAGCGTGCCGCCGCGGCGGGCGGCCGGATCGAAGCCGACGACCTCGCCGGTGTTGACCTTCACGCGGCCGCCGTTGCCGATGCCGACGATGAAGTCGCCGCGCGTCGCGTACTCCGTCCACTCCGAGCAGTCGCGCGTGCTCTCGCACAGCGTGTTGCACGCGGCCTCGGGGCTCCCGGCGGCGAAGTCGATCTTGCCGTCCTGATTCAGATCGCAGTTCGACGTGTCGGGGGCGAGCTTCACCGAGGCGCTCATGTCGACGAGCTTCGGGCCGAAGTAGCGGGCGACCGTCGCCCCCTCGACGCGCACGAGCGCGCTCTCGAGCCTCTCCATCGCGGCGTCGTCGCCGAGCGTGAGCTCGTCGAGCAGCGTGGGCTCGGGCACGAGGCAGGGGCCGTCGCCCCCCTGCGCCACGGGGGCGAACACCCAGGGGTGCACGGTGTAGCCGGGGAAATTGAGCTCGGTGAAGCCGAAGAAGTCGTGCGTCGTGCCCGACAGCGTGGTGAGGCGGTCGCAGACGCGCAGCCCCGGCGGCGCGGAGAACGAGAAGGCGAAGATGCTGCCGTAGCCGCCCGTCTCGCGGACGTCGGTGACGTAGAACCCGTCGGTGGAGATGCGCGTGACGACCACGGCGGACGGCGCGTCGCAGCGCAGATCGAGCTGCTCCTCGTCGTAGGGCGTGAGGCTCGAGCGCCCCTGCGCGTCGGCGATGGTGGGCTGTGCGTACTCGAGCACCGGCGAGAGGCCCGTCGCGTAGGTGCCCCCCTCCTCCGAGTCGTCGTTGGCGAAGGCGCAGCCCGGGTCGCCGGGGAAATCGACGATGCCGTCGCCGTCGTCGTCCTCGCCGTCGGAGCACGCGGGGGGCTTCGCCGGGTCGGCGGGGACGTAGCCCACGTCCTCGGCCCAGAAGCGCGACGGACCGTGCGCGCCGGTGACGCGCACCCGCTGGCCGAGCGCCTGGCCGTGCGAGACGTAGACGTTGCGCCCGCTCGCCCCCGCGCCCTGC
Source organism: uncultured delta proteobacterium (assembly GCA_903893335.1). GTDB lineage: Bacteria > Myxococcota_A > Polyangia > Polyangiales > Polyangiaceae > CAITLX01. The sequence continues at coordinate 10,253 of CAITLX010000585.1, forward strand.
ACCTCGAGGACGCTGCCGGGGTGCAGCGACAGCCGCACGAAGCCGTCGAAGGCGTCGTCGATCGCGCCGTCGGGCAGCCTGGCGACGACGTCGACGAGGAAGGCCTCGTCGGTGCGCCCGAGGTCGAGCGGCATCGGGTGCGCGGCGTCGGGCAGCGGAGCGCCGTCGGCGAGCGTCACGCGAAGCTCGAAGCCGGCCGTGCCCGCGAGGTCGCCGCCGCGCGTGACCCCGCAGCCTGCCGCGAGCAGCGCGAGCCCGGCGCACGCGTGCGCGCGCATCAGTGCCCCACCATGACGAGGCGACCGTCGGCGTAGTTGCCGATGCCGCGGTCGACGCACGCGAGGAATTTGCACTCCTCGCCGCCGATGTCGCACGCGGCCACGTTGGTGCGGCACCGCTCGCGGCTCTCGGCGTCGGGGGACTCTTCGCAGCGCTGGCGGCGCAGGTGGGCGACGTCGTCGCGGCAGGCGGCGAGCACGCAGCGCCCCTCGTCGAGGCTGCACGACCAGGAGGTGGTGCAGGTGCCGGTCGTCGCGTTCTCGGTCGTGGTGCCGGTGCACGCGCAGACGTAGGCCGAGTCGTGGCAGTCGGCGTCGACGCTGCACGGCAAGAGCCCGCCGGTGTCGCCGTAGGCGGCGTTCCACCCGCAGGGGTGCCCCTGCCGGACGTAGTCGGTCAGCGCGTCGCGCTGCTGGATCTTGGTGTCGAGCTGCGTCGTGTTGCGCTGCAGCACGCGGTAGCCGCTGCCGCCGAGCGCGAGGTAGTTCGAGGTGGCCAGATCGTAGCTGCCGATCGGATCGACGGGGCGCCCGCACGACCCCTTCCCGGCTGCGTCGACCTGCGAGAGGTTGCACGCGGCGAGCGCGACCGGGCAGTCGCCGTCGGCCTTGCACGAGACCGAGGGGTCGACGACGCAGGTGCCGTGCGCGGTGTCGCACGGGTGCGGGCAGTCGGCGTCCGAGGCACAGCGCAGCGAGGTGCCGCCCATGTAGATCTGCCGAGCGCACGCGGGCGCCGGGTCGCATTTACCCGCCGTGCAGGTGCTGCCGGTCGGGCAGTCGCCCGAGCCCGCGCAGGGCACGTCGCAGCCGGTGCAGTCGAGCACGACGCGCGCGCCGGCGATCTGCGCCTGCGAGACGCAGCCGCGCCCCGCCGAGCGGCGCGCGACGTAGTCGAACAGCTGCCGCACCTCGACGCCCGAGAGCTGCATCTTCGTGATCGAGTTGTCGAACGGGAAGATGTTGAACATCTGCTCGAGCGTGACCGGGCCGGGCACCATGTCGGTGCGGATGCCGGTGGAGTTGGTGAGGCTGAAGTCGGTCTGCACGCCGAGCCGCAGCCACATGGCCGTCGCGACGAGGTTGCCGAGGGGCGAGTCGCCGCCGCTCGTCGCGCTGCGCTTCGAGCCGTCGGGCGCGTAGCCGACGAGCAGATCGAGGTCGGCGAGCTGCGCGAGCCCGACCTTGTAGGGCTCGAGCGTCGTCACCATGAGCGGGTCCTCGGGCACGTCGGGCGTGACCGGGAAGAGCTCGTAGCTGTGCGACACGACCTCGAAGCCGTCGGCCGCCTCGTGCGCCGACGGGAGGTCGGACGCGCGGTCGGAGACGACGAGGTCGAGCCGCCCGACGTATTTCGCGAACGCGCCCGAGTGCGCGAGCACGACGGGCCTCGGCGTGCAGGCGCGGTGCACGTACTCGGGCCCCTTGTTGCAGGGGTCGGGGCCCGGCGAGGTGGCCGTCGGGTCGATGCCGTCGGCGCGCGGGACCTCGACGTAGTGCTGGCCCGCCTCGTCGACGCAGGCGCAGTCGGACACCGTCTGCGGCGGCTGCAACACGATGTGGTTGTGGCCCCCGAGCACGACGTCGATGCCCGACGTGTGCTGGATCATCGTCTGGTCGTTCTCGAGGCCGAGGTGGGTGACGACCACGACGAGATCGACCAGCGGGCGCATGAGGTCGACGTAGAACTGCGCGACGTCGACGGTGTTGAGCGGCGTGATGCCGAGGCTGTTGGGCTGCTGGTAGAGCGAGGTGATGCTCGACAGGTTGCCCATGCCGAGCACGAGCACCCGCAGCCCCTCCATGTCGAGCACGGTGAACGGCGAGAGCACGCGGCCGAGCTCGGCCGAGCCGGGCGTGGACGAGGGCTCGAGCAGGTAGTTGGCCGCGAGCACGGGGAAGGTCGCCCAGCGCTGAAGCTGGTTGGCCGCGTTGAGCGCGCCGCGATCGAACTCGTGGTTCGCGATGACCATCGCGTCGGTGCCGAGCTGCGACATCGCGCGCACCTCGGCCTCGCCCGAGAAGAAGTTGAAGACGGGTGCGCCCTGGAAGCAGTCGCCGCCGTCGATGTGGGCGACGCGCGAGGCCTTGGCGCGCTCGCGGCCGAGGATGTGCGAGACGCGCGCGACGCCGCCGACGTTCGACGTGGTGCCGCTGGCGCCGAGGCCGAGCGCGTCGTCGGCCTGCCCGACGAGCATGTCGTAGGGGAAGAGGCGCGAGTGCAGGTCGGAGGTGTGCAGCAGCGTGACGTGGAGCTGCCCGTGGACGTGCTGGGGCGGCTCGGCGGCCGGACAGCCCGAGAGCAGCGTGGCGGCGACCACCGTCGCCGCGCCCGCGAGAGCGAGCGTGGGAAGCTTCATGGGAAGCGGGCGAAGCTAGCGTCAGCGAGCGCCTTCCACAAGCGCCTCGGGCGCGATCGTTTGTCCCGCCGCGACCCGTCTTCGGAGGCTCGACGCTCCAGCGGTCGCCCCATTCTCCCGAGCCTGGCCTTCGCTCAGGAGTCGTGCGCGATCAGATCGTGCAGCTTCGCTCAGGAGTCGTGCGCGATCAGATCGTGCAGCTTCGCCCCGAGCGCGTCGGTGACGACGCGCTGCACGCCCTCGGCCGACTCCTCGAGCAGGGCGGCGCGCGCGACGGCCTCGAGCTCGGCGAGCTTCACGCGGCGCAGGGCCTCCTTCACCTCGGGGATGGCCGCGGCCTCCATCGAGAGGTCGCGCAGCCCCATGCCGACCAGGAGCAGCGCCGGCAGCGGGTCGGACGCCATCGCGCCGCACACCGACAACGGGCGGTCGCGCTTGGTCGCGGCGGCGACGACCATGGCGATGAGGCGCAGCACCGAGGGGTCGAACGGCGACGCGAGCGAAGCGAGCGCGCGGTTGGTGCGGTCGATCGCGAGCGCGTACTGCACGAGATCGTTGGTGCCGAGGCTCATGAACGCGGCCTCGCGCGCGAAGGCGTCGGCCATGATGGCGGCGCTCGGCACCTCGATCATGACCCCGAGCGGGATGTCGTCGGCGCGCGGCAGGCCGCGGTCGTCGATCTCGCGCAGCGCCTGGTGGAACAGCTCGCGCACCTCGGCGAGCTCGCGCAGCGACGACACCATGGGGATCATGATGCGCAGCGTGCCGAACACCGACGCGCGCACCATGGCGCGCAGCTGCTCGAGGAAGACGTCGGGGCGCGAGAGCGCGAGCCGCACCGCGCGCAGGCCGAGCGCGGGGTTCATCTCGTCGGGGAGCTGGAAGGTGGAGACGAACTTGTCGCCGCCGATGTCGAACGTGCGCAGCGTGACCGGACGCGGCGCGCAGGCCTCGAGCACGGCGCGGTAGAGCTGGAACTGCTCCTCCTCGTTCGGCGGGTCGGTGCGATCGACGTAGAGGAACTCGGTGCGGTAGAGCCCGATGCCCTCGGCGCCGTGGTCGATCGCGAGCAGCGCCTCGGCCGGGAGCTCGACGTTCGCGAGCATGTGCACCACGGTGCCGTCGGCGGTCTTGGCCTGGCGGTGCTTGTCGCCGCGAAGCTGCCGCGCGAACGCCGCGTGTCGCAGCGCCCGCGCCTCGGCGTCCGCGAGCATGGCCGGCGTCGGGCCGATGACGACCTCACCGCGGAACCCGTCGATGATGATCGTCTCGCCCGGCGCGGCGACCGAGAGCACGTCGTCGACGCCCACGACCGCGGGGATCTCCAGCGCGCGGGCCATGATCGCGGTGTGGCTGGTGCGGGTGCCCACCTCGGTCACGAACCCGACGACGGGCTCCTTGACCATGGCGGCGGTGTCGGCCGGCGACAGGTCGTGGGCGAGCACGATGGTCGGGCGGTCGAGGTGCGGCAGCGCGGCGTCGTCGGACGTGCCCGCGAGCGCTCGCTGCAAGCGCTCGCCGACGAAGGTGACGTCGTGCTGGCGCTCCATGAGGTAGGGGTCGGACGCATCGGCGAGGCGCCCGGCCATGTCCTCGATGGTGCGCGAGACGGCCCACTCGACGTTCTGGCGGTCGATGCGGACGTGGCGCTCGACCGAGTCGGCGATCGTCTCGTCGCCGAGCATCGCCGCGTACGCGTCGAGGATGGCCGTCTCGGCGCCCGCCTTGCCCTCGCGCACGCGCTCGGACACGACGCGCAGGCTCTCGCGGGCGCGATCGACGGCGTCGGCGAAGCGCGCGAGCTCGTCGTCGACCTCGTGCGACTTGATGTGGCGCCGCGTGAAGGCCGAGCGCTGCGGACCGACGATGACGCAGGGCGCGATGGCGACGCCGGGCGAGCCGGCGATGCCACGGAGCACGAGCGGACGCCCCACGCGATCGGACGGCGTGGTCGCGGCCGGCGGCACGCTCGGCGCGGGCGGAGCTCCGCTCCTGGGCTTGCTCACCCGCCCTCCTCGCTGCTGGCGGCCATCACTCGCCCTCCCCGATCCTGGGTGCCATCACTCGCCCTCCCCGAACTTCGAGGCGATGAGCTCGCCGATGCGCCTCACGGCCTCGTCGGCGAGCTCTCCGGTCGCCGTGACGTCGACGAACGTCCCCTTGGCGCCGCAGAGCAGGAGCACGCCCATGACGCTCTTGGCGTTGGCGCTCTGCCCCTCGCGGCCGATGAGGATCTCGCAGCGGTAGCGGCTGGCGAGCTGCACCAGCTTGGTGGCGGCGCGCGCGTGCAGGCCGAGCACGTTCACGATCTCGAAGCGGTCGGTCACGCTGCTCATGCTCACGGTTTCTCCCAGGAGCCGGACGGCGGTGAGGCCGACGGGGTCGCGCCGCGGCGGCCGAGGTCGCGGTGCACGACCGTGATCGGCAGGCCTGTCGCGGCGGCGGCCTCGCGGGCGAGGTGCTCGGCGAGGACGACCGAGCGGTGGCGCCCCCCCGTGCAGCCGATGCCTACGGTGAGGTACGATTTTCCCTCGCGCTCGTGCAGCGGCAGCGTGAACGAGAGCAGGTCGATGGCCCGCCGGACGAAGCCGCGCGTCTCGTCGCGATCGAGCACGAACGAGATGATGGCCGGGTCGGTGCCCGGCAGGTGGCTGATGTCGGGCACGAAGTACGGGTTGTCGAGGAAGCGGACGTCGAGCAGCAGGTCGGCGTCGACCGGCGCGCCGTACTTGAAGCCGAACGACACGAACCGCGTCGCCATGCGCGGGAGCTCGCCCGCTCCCGGGCCGAAGCTGTGCACGACGCGCCGCCGAAGCTCGTGCACCGAGAGTCCGGTGGTGTCGATGACGTGCGTCGCGCGCGCGCGCAGCGGCGCGAGGCGCTCGCGCTCGGCGAGGACGCCTCCGAGCACGTCGATCGAGGCCGTGGAGGCGTCCTGGGCGCTCGCGAGCGGGTGCGGGCGGCGCGTCTCGCTGAAGCGCCGCAGCAGCGCCTCGTCGGACGCGTCGAGGAACACGAGCGACAGCTCGCGCCCGGCGCGCAGCGCGTCGAGCCGCGTGCCGACGTCGCCGAGGAAGCTGCGAACGCGCACGTCGATGCCGAGCGCGACGCGCTCGATGCCGCCGGCCTCGCACGCGGCGACGGCGGCTGCGAGCAGCGTCGTCGGCAGGTTGTCGACGCAGTAGAAGCCGAGGTCCTCGAGCGCACGGAGCGCGGTGGACTTGCCGGCGCCCGAGAGCCCGCTGACGACGACGAGGACGACGGGCATCAGCGGCTCCGCTCCGAGCGCGGACCGAAGCCGAACTCCGTTCGCCGAGGCGGACCGGCGTCCGAGCGCGGCCCGAAGCCGACGACGGGAGGCACGATCGACTCGCCCTCCTGCAGGGCGCTGCGCGGCAAGAGCGTGCCCTCGAGGCGAGCGAAGAACTCGCGCGCGGCGTGGTGCCCGGCGTCGCGCAGCAGCTCGTTGCGCGCGGCGATCTCGAGGATGGAGCCCATGTTGCGCCCCGGGCGCACGGGGATGACGAGCTCGCGGACCGACACGCCGAGCACCTGCTGGTAGCGGTCGTCGACGCCCATGCGGTCGTACTCGGTGTCGTCGGACCACTCGACGAGGCGCACCACGACGTCGATGCGCTTGCGATCGCGGATGGCGGTGACGCCGAAGAGGTCGCGGATGTTGAGCACGCCGAGGCCGCGGATCTCGATGTGGTGGCGCAGCAGCGGGGCGGCCTGGCCGAAGACCATCCCCGGGGGGCGGTAGTCGCACTCGACGACGTCGTCGGCGACGAGACGGTGACCGCGCAGCACGAGGTCGAGCGCGCACTCGCTCTTGCCGATCGAGCTCGCGCCGGTGAGCAGCAGCCCCGCGCCGTAGACGTCGACCAGCACGCCGTGCAGCGTCGTGCGGGGCGCGAGGCGGTCGTCGAGCAGGGCGTGGATGGCCGTGATGGTGCCGCTCGACTTCTCGCGCGAGACGACGAGCGGGGTGCCCGTCGCCTCGGCGCACGCGACGATCTCGGGGAAGGGCTCGACGCCGCGCGTGACCACGACGCACGACAACCCGAGGCCGAAATACCCCTCGGCCGCCTGGCGCCGCTCGTCGGCGCTGAGCCCGGAGAGGTACGAGCACTCCGTCTCGCCGATGATCTGGATGCGCGTGGGCACCAGGCCGTGGAAGTGCCCCACGAGCGCCAGGCCGGACTTCTGGATGCGCGTGTGGGCGATGGTGCGGCCGAGCCCCGCCTCGCCCGCTGCGACGCGTAGCTCGATGCCGAGCCCGGGATCGGCGACGATCTCGCCCGTCGTGAGCGTGCGTGCGCTGCGCTCCTCGTCGATCACGGGCGCGTCTCCCACGGTCAGGCGGCGCGGCCTTCTTCGGCGCTCCGGATGAGGTCGAACGCGTCGGCCGCCGCGGCCGATGCGAGCAGCTTCTCGCGAAAGCCGGCGTCGCGCAGGAGCCGCGACACGCGCGCGAGCGTCTTGAGGTGCTCGCC
>CAITLX010000586.1 GCA_903893335.1 uncultured delta proteobacterium
GCGCAGCCGGAGTTCGAGAAGACGTGCAGCGTGGCGTCCCAGTACGAGTTGACGCAGCCCGTGCCGGTCGTGAGCGTGATGCTCGTCGTCTCGCTCGCCCGCATGTAGAGCCGGTAGGCGTGGTCGGCGCCGGCGTCCCAGTTGCAGACGTCGAAGCGGTTGGACGCGGAGCAGGTGTCCGAGGCGATGGAGTAGCCGGCCGCCGTCGCCGCCGTCTTGCGGCCGATGACGCGAGCGCCCGAGCAGCGGTCGCGGTTCTCGGCGCCGGTCGTGCACGACACCGCGGGCGGCGGGCAGCCGGCGTCCACGCACGCGCCGCCCGTGCACACCTGCAGCGCGCCGCAGGGCGCGCAGGTCGCGCCGCAATGGGCCTCGGAGACGCACGCCGCGCACGACCCGGCGTCGCAGCGGCTCCCGCTCGGGCAGTCACCGTCGGCGCCGCACGCGCGGCAGGCCCCGTTGACGCAGCCGAACTGGCAAAACTCGCCGTGCGTCGCCGCGTACGAGCAGACGCCGAGCGCGCACGACCCCGGCACGTCGTGGACCACCCGCGTCGCTGCGTCCGAGCAGTAGCTCGCCGGTGGGCTGGCGCAGGTCACGCCGACGCAGGAGTCGGAGGCCTCGGTGGCGACCTCGGCCGGCACATCGACCGGGGCATCGGTCGCGGCGCCCGTGTCCGAGGAGGCCTCGGGAGACGCGTCGGCCTCGACCGAGACGTCGTCGAGCGCCTCCGCCTCCGCGTCGAGCACGCCCGCGCCGTCGGCCTCGGGAGCGTCGGGCGACACGGCGTCCGCGCTCGCGTCCCCCGCCCCGGGCCCTGCGTCCGGCGCCGCGCCCACATCATCGAGCGCCGCCCCCTGCGCGCACCCGACCGCGAGCGCCGAGAGGGCCACGAGCAGGGCGGTCGCGAATCGAAAACGCATCCTGGCTCGGCGCTCCGTCGGCGGCCGTCACCCCTCCCGGGTTCGGCCGACGCCCGCTGAGTGTACGGCAGGTTCGGCCGCGTCGTCGGGCGTATTGGCTGGCCGGGGCGGGCCGGCGGCGCCGCCGCCTGCGGCGCGGCGGGACGTTCCGCCGCGCTTTCTCGTGGGCGCCGCGTCGAAACGTGACACCCTGCCGCGCGCACCGGCGGGAGGGATGACCATGCGGGCGAACGCGATCGAGTCTTCGGACCAGCTGGTCTTGCACGCGACCAACGCGATGGGGCTCGTGGCCCTGTGCGTCGTGCGCCACGGTCGGCTCGAGCTCCCGACGCCTGCGCTGCGCGCGTGCCTCGCGTGGCCCCCCGGCGTGACGTCGATGGTGCTCGGCGACGTCGTGGCGCAGGCCGACCTCGCGCGCGTCGAGCGTTCGCTCACGGACGCGTCGTCGTCCCCGACGCTCGCGGTGTGCCGGGCCGTTCGCGCAGACGGAGGCGAGTTCGACGCCGAGCTTCTGCTCACGAGGATCGACGCGGCGGCGCTGCCCGACGCGGTGGCCGTCACCTGGACGGACGTGAGCGCGCGGCGCACCGCCGACGAGCACCTCCGCCACATGGCCTTCTCCGACCCGCTCACGGGGCTCGCCAACCGGGCGCTGCTCGGCGACCGCCTGCGCCAGGCGCTGCTGCACGCGCGGAGATCCGGCGTCGGCTTCTCGGTGCTCGCCGCCGACCTCGACGGCTTCAAGGCCGTCAACGACCGACTCGGTCACGACAACGGCGATGCGGTGCTGCGCGAGGTCGCGCGACGGCTGCGCGGGTGCGTGCGCGAGTCCGACACGCTCGCGCGCGTCGGCGGAGACGAGTTCACGTTCGTGCTGCCCGCGGCGAAGGACGCCGCCTCGGCGGCCATCGTCGCCGGCCGCTCCATCCGCGCCATCGGCAAGCCGTTCGAGGTGGACGGACAGACCGTGCACCTGGGGCTGACCATCGGCATCGCGACCTTCCCGCTGCACGCCTCGGAGGCCGACGCGCTGCTCGCGAGCGCCGACGCCTCGCTCTACGACGGCAAGCGCGCGGGCAAGAACCGCTACCGCGTCGCCGCCGTGTCCACCGTCCCTCCGCGTCCGACCGCGGGGGTGTGGAGCGCAGCGCTCGAGGTCGGCGTCGCGAGCATCGACGCGCAGCACCAGAAGCTCGCGGCCCACATCGATCAGCTCGCCGACGACCTGCAGCAGGGGCGCGATCGTGCGCACCTGCTCGCGACGCTCGAGGCCCTCGTCGCGCAGACCGTGAGCCACTTCGCCGACGAGGAGCGCCTCATGGTCGCCGCGCAGTACGCCGGCCACGAGGTGCACGCCCGCGAGCACCGACGCCTGCTCGAGGACGTCACCAACCTCAGCGTGGCCATCGACGACCAGAGCATGGCGCTCACGAAGCGCTACCTGCACGACTGGCTCGTCCGCCACATCGAGACGATGGACCGCGCGACCGCGCACGCGCTCATCCGCGCCGGGGTCGGTTAGCCCGCCTCACGCCCTGCGACGGTCGCTCGTGACGCGCCCATCGACGAGCTCGACGACGCGGTCGCACTGGTCGGCGATGCGCCCGTCGTGCGTGACCACGAGGAAGGTCGTGCCCGACTCGACGTTGAAGCGGCGCATCA
>CAITLX010000587.1 GCA_903893335.1 uncultured delta proteobacterium
CGGGGGCGGCGCGTCGATGGCGCGGCGGTAGCGCTCGCGCCGGTGCGTGTCGCGCAGCACGTCGTGCGCCTCGTCGAGCACCTCGAGCACGAGGCGCACGTCCTCGGCGAGGTCCTCGGTGCCGGGGCCCAGCGTGCGGTGGGGCTCGAACGCGCGGCGCAGATCGAGGTACGCGCGGCGCACGTCGTAGCCGGTCGCGTGCCGGGGCACGCCGAGCAGCGCGAAGTAGTCCCCCTCCTCGACGAGCGCGAGGCGCGCGCGGACCTTCGCGCGCACGGCGACCTCGTCGAGGAGATCGGGCTGGGGGGGCTGCGACGCGTGCGCCGCGACGGGCTCGACGGCCTGCAGCACGCCGAGCTCGACGAGCGCCCACGCGATCGAGGCTGCCTCGGGCGCGACCGCGAGAAGCTCCTCGACGGTGCCGCCGCCGCCCTGCACGAATGAGACGATCTCGGCGTCGCCCAGCGCGCACTCGCCGAGCAAGTCGCTGCGCGGACCGCGGGCGAGCCGGGCGCGCGCCCCACCGAGGCGCGCGAGCGCCGTGGCGGGCGGGACGATGCGCTGCTCGACGTCGACGAAGACCTCGGCCGCGGTGGATCCGCCGAAGACGGAGGGCTCGGCCTTGAGCCGCCCCGGGGGCTCGGAGTCGAAGCTGCTGGTGGCCGTCTCGGCGGCGAGCGCGGCGCCGAGGACCCACTCGGCGTGCGCGCGCAGCACCGGCCAGAGGTCGTCCTGCCCGAGGTGGCCGTGCGCGATGAGCGCGGCGCCTGCGTGGCGGCCGAACGCGGGGATGCGGCCGCCGAGCCGCGTCGCGACGTCGCGCGGCACGTCGCCGCGGCCCGAGAGGAACCCGAGCAGCGACTCGTCGTCGATGCCCGACGCAGCGGTGACGACGTCGCCGTCGCGCAGCACGATGCGCCGGATGCCGGCGGCGTCCTCGACGCACAGCGCGCCGGTGGCGCGCTCGCCGATGGCCTGCGCGAGCGCGTGCGCAGGGCTGCCGGCGATGGGTGCGCCGGCCAAGGGCGAGGCGGTGGCGACCCTCGGGCCGGTGGGCACCGGCGCTGCGAGCGTGGCCGGATGCGGCGGGGTGGTGCTGGCGGCGCGCTGCGCGGCGCGCGTGGGGGGCGCGCTCTCGGCGTCGCGCGCGGGGGGCTCGACCTGCGCCAGCGGCGCGATGGGGCGCGAGGGGGGCGCGGGCGCCGGAGGAGCGCCCGTGGGGCGCGCGCGCAGCCCGGCCGGGAGCCGCTCGTGCATCGTCGCGGGAGGCGCCACCGTCACCCGGTCGGCGGGCGCCCCGAGCGCGTCGCCGTGCAGCGAGGTCGCCGCCGTGCCGTCGCCCGGGACGGTGGCGTCTCGGGGGGTCGCCGAGGTGAGGGCGGGGGCCGCGGCGACCGTCTGGCCGGCGAAGCTCCCCTCGCCGTCGTCGCTGCCGTCGAGGGGCTCGTCGAGCGTCGCGAGCAGCTCGGCGGGCAAGACGGCCTCGACCTCCTCCTCGGGGGACGGCGCGAACGACATCGCGACGGCGGGGCCGAGGCTCGCGATGCGCTCCTCGGCGTGCCGCAGGATCTGCTCGACCTCGGGGGAGAGCGAAGCGCCGGGCGCGCGCGACCCAGGCAGCGGCCCGACCGAGGCGAGCGGCGCACGCGGCGCGACGGCGGACGCCGAGGGGGGCGACGACGGCTGGACGGCGATCCGCGGCGGCGGCGGCGCCGGGGGGACCCACGCCATCGACTGCGGAGCGCGAGCTGCCCCGGGCAGCAGCGAGCGCGACGCCCGGCGTGACGGAGGAGGTGCGGAGGCGCGCCGCGCCGCGGGGCCGATCAGCGCCTCGATCTTGCGCACCAGCGTCGCGAGATCGACCGGGCGCGAGAAGAAGCCGCTCGCGTCGTGCTGCAGCGCCTCGCTCGGGTCGTGCAGCGTGCGCCCGATCTCGCCGACGAGCAGCAGGTCGAGGTCGCCCGTTCCGGGCACGCCGCGCACCGCGCGCGCGACCTCGAGGGCCCCCGGCGCGTCGACGTCGAGCAGGATGAGCGCCGGCCGCTGCACCGCGACGCGCGCGACGAGCAGCGCGAGGGGGACGTCGACGACCTCGTAGCCACGGCTCGCGAGCGAGGCCGAGAGCCGGTCGGCCTCGGCCGAGGCGTCGCTGACGAAGACGACCGCGGGTCGCTCCGTCGCGGGGGCGAGCGCGTCGCCGGGGAGCGGCGGTTCGTTCACGGCGCTCACTCTACCAGCAGCGCGCGGAGCGTCAGCCCTCGTCGCGCGGGCGCACCACGATGCGGCCGTCCTCACGACGCCGACCGCGCAGCTTGCCGACCATCGCCCCGAGCTTCTCGCCGATCGCGCCGAGGCGCGAGGGCGCCATGACGATGAGGAAGAGCAAGGCGACGAGGGCGATTTCGCTCGCGGAGAGTCCCAGCACGGAGGTGTTCGACTCGTACGGCCGGTGCGCGCGGCTGTAAAGTCGCGGCCCCCCATGCGCCGCCTCGTCATCGGTCTCGGCTCGAACCTCGGCGACCGCGCCGCGACGCTCGCCGCGGCGTGCGACCAGGTGGCGCGCGCCGACGGGCTCGCGCTCGTCGCGCGCTCGTCGCTCTGGGAGACGTCGCCGGTGGGGGGGCCGCCGCAGCCCGACTACCTCAACGCCGCGGCGCTGCTGGTCGGCGCGCTCGCGCCGCGCGTCGTGCTCGAGCGACTGCTCGCGGTCGAGGCGGCGCTCGGCCGGGTGCGCAGCGTGCGCGACGCGCCGCGCACCATCGACCTCGATCTGCTCTGGATCGACGGGGAGGTCGTGAGCGAGCCCGACCTGCTCGTGCCCCACCCGCGCCTCGGCGAGCGCGCGTTCGCGCTCGCGCCGCTGCTCGAGGTCGCGCCCGACGCGCGCGATCCGCGCACGGGCGAGCCGCTCGCCGCGTGCCTCGCCGCGCTCGGGCTCGCAGGCGTGCGACGCGTGGGCCCCTTCGTCTGAAGGTCAGCGCTCGGCGTCGAGCGCGATCGTCGCCGACCACGCGGCGCGGCCGAGATCGCTCACGCGCAGCGTGCCCGCGGCGAGATCGACCGCGATCTGCGGGTCGCCGTCGGCGGCCGAGGGCTCGTCGTCGCGCGCCGTCGCCACGCGTCCGGCGGACACGCCGCACGTGCCGAAGCCCGAGGCCTTGAGCCCGTAGAGCGTGACGGCGCCGCACGCGACGTGAAGCCGACAATCGTAGCTGGGCGCGACCCACATCGGGCGGATGCGCAGCTCGCACGGAGCGTCGGACTCGACGTGCGTCGGGCCGCTCGTCGCCACGACGCGCCCGCGTCGCGCGACGGGGGCGCGGAACCTCACCTGCGCCGCCGCCGTCGCCGAGAACCAGGGCTCGCCCGCGCGCTCGTCGCTGAGCTCATCGAGGTCGAGCTCGACGCGAAAGGGGGGCATCGTCTCGCGCCACACCATCCCGCGCCGCTCGTACGACGCGAGCGCGATCTGCGTGCGGGGGCCGGTGCGCGCGCCGTGCTCCTCGTGGATGAGCGCGTAGCGGAACGCGCCGTCGCGCGAGCCGGGCTCCTCGGTCACGCGGCTGCGCTGCTCGCGACCAGGCGCGCGTTCGGGCGTGCTGCGGTAGAGCACCTCGCCGCCGCAGGCGGCCTCGAGGGTGACGTCGACGGCGCGCTCCGCCTCGTGGCCGAACGTCGCGGAGACCTCGCAGGCCGTGCCCGTCGGGAGCGAGCCGCCCGCGAGCACGCGCGCCCCCCAAACGCGCGTCGTCGTGCCGCCTGCTGCCACGGGGCGCGCCGCGGGTGGCGTCGTCGCTCGCGTGGACGCCGAGGGGGCCGGTGTCGGGCGAGAGGACGGCGCGGACGCGCCCCGCGACCGCACCAGATCGACCACGCCCAGCGCCGCGATGGCGACGCCGAGGGCCAAACCGGCTCCGCCGACGACCCGCCGCGTGCGGCGCGCGGTCACTCGGCGCACCTCCACGCCGACGGAGCGGGTCGCACGCGGCGCGAGCGCGCTCGGCGCCACCGCCGCTTCGTCATGCGTCGTCGAGCGCGGCGCGGGCGACCTCGATCGTGCGCGCGATGTCGTCCGCGGTGTGCGCGGCGCCGAGGAACGCGGCCTCGAACTGCGACGGGGGCCAGTAGACGCCGCGCGCGAGCAGGCCGCGGTGCCAGGCCCCGAAGCGGCTCGTGTCGGCGCGCGAGGCGTCGGCCCACGAGCGCACGGGGCCGTCGCAGAAGAAGAGGGTGAACATCGCGCCCACGCGCTGCACGCAGGCCGACACCTTCGCGTCGCGGGCGGCGCGCGCGAGACCCTCGCCGAGGGCGGCGGCGCGCTCCTCGAGCTGCGCGTAGAGCGCGGGGGTGAGGCGCTCGAGCGTCGCGAGCCCGGCCGAGACGGCGATGGGGTTCCCGCTGAGCGTGCCTGCCTGGTAGACGGGCCCGACGGGGGCGACCATCGCCATGATGTCGTCGCGGCCGCCGTAGACGGCGAGGGGCATGCCGCCGCCGACGATCTTGCCGAGGCAGGTCATGTCGGGCACGAGCCCGAAGCGCTCCTGGGCGCCGCCGGCGGCGACGCGGCAGCCGGTCATGACCTCGTCGAAGATCGACACGGCCCCGTGCTCGCGGCACAGGTCGATGATCGCCGCGAGGAAGCCGTCGACCGGCGGCACGCAGCCCATGTTGCCGACGACGGGCTCGACGATGACGGTGGCGATCTCGCTGCCGCGCGCGGCGAACAGGGCACGCAGCGCCGCGAGGTCGTTGTAGGGCAGGGTGACGGTCGTCGCCGCGGTGCCCGCGGGCACGCCGGCCGAGTCGGGCACGCCGAACGTGGCCGCGCCGCTGCCGGCCTTGACCAGCAGGTGGTCGGCGTGGCCGTGGTAGCAGCCCTCGAACTTCACCACGACGTCGCGCCGCGTGAAGCCGCGCGCGACGCGGATGGCGCTCATCGTGGCCTCGGTGCCGCTCGAGGTGCAGCGCAGCTTGGCGATGGAGGGGTACAGGCGCCGCACCGCCTCGGCGAAGCGCACCTCGAGCTCCGTCGGCGCGCCGAACGAGAGCCCCCGGCCCGCAGCGTCGCGCACGGCGCCGACCACGTCGGGCTGCGCGTGGCCGAGGATCGCCGGGCCCCACGAGCCGACGTAATCGAGGTACGCGCGCCCGTCGGCGCCGTACAGCTGCGCCCCCTCGGCGCGCGCGATGAAGACCGGGGCGCCGCCGACGGCGCGGAACGCGCGCACGGGGCTGTTCACGCCGCCGGGGATGACCTGCTTGGCGAGCTCGAAGAGCGCGGTGGAGACGGGATCGCTCATGGCGGCCGGGACTCTAGCCCATCGCGCGGGCGTCGGCTGCGAGCGAAGTGGAGCCCGGCGTCAGCGGCCGACCCACGCGCGCGGCGGCCCGACGTCGGCGTGGACGAACCGGTCGCCCGCGCCGTCGTAGCGCGCGAGCCCGCCGCGAAAACCCGTCCGCGCGATCTCGGCGCGGAGCCGCTCGGGCGTCCAGCCCGCGACGCGGAAGTCGAGCGCGCGGCCGAGCGAGTGCTGGCTGTGCGAGGCGACGTGGTGCCCCTTCTTGCGCATCGCCTCGTTGCGCTTGGGGTGGCGGTAGCCCGACACGAGCTCGATGCGCGCGGCGGGGTGCTCGGCCGCCAGGGTGCGCAGCAGGCCGAGCAGGCGAGCGTCGAGCTCGATGCGCCCTCCGGTGACGCGGTCGGCGAGCAGCTCGGCGAAGCGAGGGCTCTCGGGCTCGCTCGACGAGAGGGCGACGAGGTCGCCCTGGTGCGTCTCGAAGAGCGTCGCGAGGGTCTCGACGGGGCCCGCGTCGGGGCCGTCGGGGGCGCGGTCCTTCCTCAGCGCGGCGAGGTGCGGCGCGGCGGCGTCGCAGGTCGCGCCCGCGAGCGGGCTGGAGACCGCCGCCGACGCCGCGGCCCCCGCGAGGATCGCGGCGAGCAGGCGCGCGAAGGGCGAGGCCACCTGGAGAGGCTCCTCGCCGGCGCCGGTCAGCCGCTGGTGGCGGGCTTGGGCGCGCCGAAGATCGTCGCGGCGCGACGCTTGTCCTTCTGCGCCTTGTCGCGGTCGCCCCACGACGGGATGACGATGCGCTCGCGCTGCGGCAGCGGACGGCCGTCGATGGCCGCCTGGATCTCCTCGGCGTCGAGCGTCTCGCGCTCGAGCAGCGCGTGCGCGATGGCGTCGAGCTCGGTGCGGTGCTGGGTGAGCACGTTGCGCGCGACGGTGTGCTGCTCCTCGACGATGCGGCGCACCTCCTGGTCGATCGACTGGGCGGTCTGCTCCGAGTAGTCCTGGTGGCGCTGCGCGAAGTCGCGCCCGAGGAACACCGACTCCTCCTTGTCGCCGTACGCGATGGGCCCGAGTTTGTCGCTCATGCCGACCTCGCACACCATCGATCGCGCGATCTGGGTCGCGCGGCGGATGTCGTCGGAGGCGCCGGTCGTGATCTCGCCGAACGCGATCTCCTCGGCGGTGCGGCCGCCGAGCGCCATCGCGATGCGCGCGAGGGCCTGCTCGCGGGTCATCATGTGGCGGTCCTCGGTGGGCAGGAACTGCGTCACGCCGAGCGCGGCGCCGCGCGGGATGATGGTGACCTTGTGCACCGAGTCGTTGCCCGGGACGAACTTGCCGGCGAGCGTGTGGCCCGCCTCGTGCCACGCGGCGATGCGGCGCTCCTCCTCGCTCATGACCATCGAGCGGCGCTCGGTGCCCATGAGGACCTTGTCCTTGGCCATCTCGAAGTCGGCGTGGGCGACGGCGTCCTTGTCCTGACGCGCGGCGAGCAGGGCGGCCTCGTTGACGAGGTTCTCGAGGTCGGCGCCGACGAAGCCGGGCGTGCCGCGCGCGAGGATCTCGAGGTCGACGTCGTGCGCGAGCGGCACCTTCTTGGTGTGCACGCGCAGGATGCCCTCGCGGCCGCGGACGTCGGGGCGCGGCACCACGATGCGGCGGTCGAAGCGACCGGGGCGCAGGATGGCGGGGTCGAGCACGTCGGGCCGGTTGGTGGCCGCGATGATGATGACCCCCTCGTTGGACTCGAAGCCGTCCATCTCGACGAGCAGCTGGTTGAGCGTCTGCTCGCGCTCGTCGTGCCCGCCGCCGAGGCCCGCGCCTCGGTGGCGACCGACCGCGTCGATCTCGTCGATGAAGATGATGCAGGGCGCGTGCTTCTTGCCCTGCTCGAACAGATCGCGCACGCGGCTGGCGCCGACGCCGACGAACATCTCGACGAAGTCGGAGCCGGAGATGCTGAAGAACGGCACGCCCGCCTCGCCCGCGATCGCGCGCGCGAGCAGCGTCTTGCCCGTGCCCGGCGGGCCCATCATCAGCACGCCCTTGGGGATGCGGCCGCCGAGCTTCTGGAACTTCTTCGGGTCCTTGAGGAAGGCGATGATCTCCTCGACCTCGTCCTTGGCCTCGTCGATGCCGGCCACGTCGGCGAAGGTGATCTTGTTCTGCGTCTCGCTCAGCAGGCGCGCGCGCGACTTGCCGAAGCTCATCGCCTTGCCGCCGCCGGCCTGAAGCTGGCGCATGAAGAGGTAGAACATCGCCAAGAGGAAGAGCATCGGCACGAGCGTGATGAGCGCGCTCGACCAGAAGGGGGAGGCCTCCTCCTTCTCGAAGCTGACCTTCACGCCGTGATCGACGAGATCGCGCGTGAGCGCGTCGTCGGCCTCGGGGCCGATCGTCGTGCTCGTCTTGCGGGTCTTGGCGACGGGGTCGACGACCTCGAACCGGTACTCGCGGTCCTTGATGACGACCTTCTCGACGTGCGTCTCCTCGGGCTTGGCGTGCACCTGCGCGACGAAGTCGCTGAAGGCCACCGGCGCGGGACGCCCGCCGTCGGTCTGCAAGAACTCCCAGATCGCGAGGAACATCAAGATCAGGACGACCCAGAGCAGCAGCGTCTTGTGGGATTGCTTCACGACGACCTCGGATCCAAACGGCGCGCGCCAAGGGCGCGAGCCCGAAGCATGGCAGAAGGCGACGGGACGGGCCAACGCCGCGGTGCCCCCCCGTGGCGTCGGGCGACCGCGCCCTCGGGCCGCTCGACGCGCTTGAGCGCGGGAGCATGACACCGGTTTCGGGTGGCGTCGACGGCGGGGGGCGGCGCGGCCCGAGGGGGGTCAGCGTGGCTCGCGCGAGACCACGATCGTGCCGGCCGCGAGGTCGACCTGCGCGACCTTGCCGCCCGGCAGCGCGACGCGCGCCCCGTGCTGGCCGAGGCGCAGGGCGCGCGTGAGCGCGTCGCGGTGGGCGCGCCCGAGCCGGACGCCATCGACGACCGCGGGCGCCCCGCCGGGCGTCCCGGCAGCGTCGGCCAGGGCGCAGAGGTGCTCGACGATGCGGGGCGAGAGCGCGCGCAGCAGGGGGAGCAGCTCGTGGCGGACGCGGGTGCGGGTGAAGCGCGGGTCGGCGTTGGTCGGGTCCTCGGCGTAGGCGATGGCGTGGCGCGCGAGGTGGGCGAGCACGTCCGCGCGGCGGGCGCGCACCAGCGGTCGGAGGCGCGTGTCGTCGCGCACGGGCAGCACGGCGAGGCCGGCCGGGCCCGTGCCGCGCAGCAGGCGCAGCAGCACCGTCTCGGCGCGGTCGTCGGCGTGGTGCGCCGTGGCCACCACCGTCGCCGAG
>CAITLX010000588.1 GCA_903893335.1 uncultured delta proteobacterium
AACGGGGGCCTTCTTCGACGACGCAACCGCGACTGCTTTGTTCGACACCGGTACCGGGACTGCTTTCTTGGACACCGCTACGGCGGCGGGCTTCTTCGACACCGCCACCGCGGCTGACTTCTGCGACACCGCTACCGCGGCCGACTTCTTGGACGCCGCGACAGCGGGCTTCTTCGCTGCTGCCGACACGTGTGACTTCTTCGACGCTGCGAGCGCGGCTGACTTCTTGGACACGGGCGCCGCTGCCTTCCTCGCTGCCGCCTTCGGCTTCGAGGCCTTCAGCGACGGGGAGCGAGCGGGCTTGGGGCGAGCCCCTTTGGGCCGCTTCGCCTCCGAGCCTGTGCGAGCCCCTTTGGGCCGCTTCCGCTCAGAGCCTGCGCGAGCCTTCGCGGCGCCGGCGCGGCGGGTCTTTCGGTCGGTCTTCGAAGGGGCGCGAGCGCTGCGGGCCGCCATAGGTTGGGGTCGCCTCGTAGGTGTCCGGAGGGAACCGTCCGTCCCCTCCGCGGGCGTCCGCGGGCGGGGCAGGGCGGCTGTCCGGCACACGATAGTCGGCGCCTGGGTCGCGGGTCAAGACCGTTATGCTGCGATTTCGCCAGTCATGTTGCGGTGTTACCTGCTAATTTCGCGAATCTGCACAGAGGAGCCGCGTCGATGCTCGCCGAGCTGAAGGTCCGCAATTTCGTGCTCATCGACGAGCTCGAGCTCTGTCTCGAGCCCGGCTTCAACGTCCTCACGGGCGAGACGGGCGCCGGCAAATCGATCGTCGTCGGGGCGCTCTCGCTCGTGCTCGGCGGACGCGCGAGCGCCGACGTCGTGCGGCCCGGTTGCGAGGAGGCCGAGGTCGCCGCCCGCTTCGACCTGAGCGCGTCGCCGCGGGCTCGCGAGCGGCTCGCGGCCAGCGGCGTCGAGGGGGACGAGCTGGTCGTGCGGCGCGTCGTGCAGGCCTCGGGTCGGTCACGCGCCTACCTGAACGGACGACTCTGCACGGCCGCCGAGCTCGCGGCGCTCGCGGGCGATCTGGCCGACGTGTCGTCGCAGCACGAGAGCGTGCAGCTCACCGACCCGGCGACCCACATCGGCTACCTCGACGCCTTCGCGGCGCTCGAGCCCGAGCGCGCCGCGCTCGCCGCGCAGGTCGACGGCCTCCACGCTCGGGTGCGCGAGATCCACGCGCTGCGCGAGGTCGAGCGCGGGCGGGGGGAGCGCGAGGCGTTCCTGCGCTTCCAGCTCGCGAGCATCGACGACGTCGATCCGCGCTCGGGCGAGCTCGACGACCTGCAGACCGAGCGCAACCGCCTGCGCCACGCGCGGCGGCTCCTCGACGCCTCGCGCGGCGCCGCCGACCGGCTCTACGACGCAGACGGCGCCATCTGCGACGAGCTCGCGCGGCTCGCGGCAGAGCTCACGGCCGCCGCCGACCTCGACCCGACGCTCGCGCCGGTCGCAGCCGCGCTCGAGTCGTCGCGCGCCGAGCTCACCGAGGCCGCGCGCGCGCTCGGGCGCTACGCCGACGGCATCGACACCGACCCCTCGCGGCTCGAAGAGGTCGACGAGCGCATCTTCCGCCTCGGCAGCCTCGTGCGCCAGCACGGCCCCACGCTCGAC
>CAITLX010000589.1 GCA_903893335.1 uncultured delta proteobacterium
CCGGGCTTGGCCGCGGCGAGCGCGCGCGCGTCGTGCGCCGAGCGCTGCGCGGGGGCCGCCGGGATGTGCGCGTCGGCGAGGTTGGGCCCGCGCGTGAGCGCGTAGTGACCGCCGATGCCCGCGGTGGCCGGGACGTACGAGCGCGTGTGCGCGGCGATGGCGCCGATGCTCGGCCCCGCCGAGACGTGCAGGCGAGGCTGCGGCGCGAACACCCAGCGCGACGAGCAGAAGACGTACGGCGCCGGCGGCGCGAAGCGCAGGCCGACCGCGTAGCCGCCGCGCCAGTACCAGGCCGGCGGCATGGGAGCCCAGCCGACGTACCAGTCGTCGTAGTAGCCCGTGCGCCACACGACCCACGCGGGGGCGTAGACGCGGCCGGGGATCCAGCCCCAGCCGCGGCCGCCGATCCAGACCCAGCGGCCGTAGTGGAACGGCGCCCAGCCCCAGTCGTAGTCGCTGACCCAGAGGTAGTCGCCGTTGTCGGTGTAGCCCCAGTGCCCCGCGGTGACGTAGGGCGCGAAGTCGTCGCCCACGGTCGCGGCGCTCGGCACCCACACGGTGCCGTAGGTCGCGTCCTCCTCCCACGAGCCGTACGGCTCGAGCACGGTGCGGAAGTCGCTCAACGCGGACGGGTCGCGATCGACCGCGGGGTCGTAGCTGTCGGCCGCCACGGGCTCCTGCGCGGGCGCCGGGGCCGCAGAGGACGCGAGGCCCGGCTCGTCGTCGTCCGGCGACGCCTCGTAGTCGGCGGCGCCCGGAGGGGCGCCCATCGGATCGGGAGCGGAGGCGGGCGATCGCAGCGCGCTCGACTCCGCACACGCCGTCGCGCTGGTGCCGGTCGCGCATACGAGCGCGACGAGCGCCGCCCCCACCCGCCTGGAGCCCGAAGCCGTCCGCATGGTCGTGATCATGGCCCTTTCTCGCGCGACCCGCCAGCGCCCGAGCAAGCCGCGTACCGGGAGCGCCGGCCCCGCTCGCCGCCGCGCTGCCGCCCGCGTAGATTCGCGCCATGCACCGCGCAGAGAGGCCCGTCCGCGTCGCCACGCTCACCGTGAGCGACACGCGCACCGAGCACGACGACGAGGGGGGGCGGCGCCTGCGCGAGCTGCTCGCGGAGGCTGGCTTCGAGCTCGCGGCGCACGCGATCGTGCGCGACGAGCCGTCGCTCGTGCAGGGCGCGATCGAGCGCGCGTGCGCGACCGACGGGGTCGACGCCGTGGTGTCGACGGGCGGCACCGGCATCGCCGCGCGCGACCAGACCTACGAGGCCGTCGACGCGCTGCTCGACAAGCGGCTCGACGGCTTCGGTGAGGCGTTTCGCCGCCTCTCCTGGGACGCGATCGGCCCGCGCGCGATCCTGTCGCGCGCCGTCGCGGGCACCGCGCGCGGCAAGGTCGTCGTCGCGCTGCCGGGCAGCCCCGCGGCGGTCGAGCTGGCGGTGACGCAGATCCTCGCGGGCATGCTCGGGCACGCGTGCGCGCTGGCGCGGGGGCAGACCGCGCACGCGCCGAAGGGGTGAGCCGCGGTCAGAGCACCGTGGTGCCGCGCGCCGCGCGAGCGAGCGCCTGCTCGAGCGCGCGCGGGTCGAACCCGACGAGCACCTGACCGCCGACGTCGAGCACCGGGATCGAGCCGCCGCGGCGCCCCGTGCGCGCGAGCAGCGCCTGGAGATCGGCGGCCGCGCGCGCGTCGGCCTCGATGTCGCGCTCGACGAACGCGACGTGGTGCTGGCGCAGCCACGCGGCTGCCTCGTGGCACGCTCCGCACCACGACGCGCCGTACAGCACGACCTGCGCCGCGACAGCCTCGCCCGACGCGGCGGGCGCGGGCGCGGGCGCTCGCGCCGCGACCGCGGCTCGTCGGCGCTGGTCGAGCAGGGCGTCCCACTCGTGCGCGGGCAGCGTCGTGACGGGGTAGGCGCCGTCGGCTGCGTGCACGGTGAGGTTGGCGACCCAGTACAGCTCGCGGGTGCCCTCCTCGCGCGTGGTGACGACGACGCGCACGCGGTCGCGCCCCTCGAGCGGGACCTCGCTCGGCCGCATGACGGTGTGGCCGTCCCCCTTCGCGTCGACCCAGGTGAGCAGCAGGTCGGGCGTGTCGTCGCGCACGACGAGCGCCGGCAGCGTGGCCGAGACGGGCGTCGTGCCCTCGGGGGCGTCGCTTCGCGGGCGGCGCCGGCAGGCCGACGCGAGCAGGGCGAGCAGCACGAGCGCGAAGAGGGCTCGCGCGGCTCGGGTCACCGCGCCCCCTTCGCAGCGCCCGCGAGCTGGGCCGTGAGCCTCGCGATCTCGTCGCCGAGCTGAGACCACTCGGCCATCATCGCGTCGACCTCGCGCGCGCGCACCTGCTCGCGCTTGGCCGCGGCGGCGAGCTTGGCCCAGTCGCCGCCGGGGTCGGCCTTGAGCGCGTCGCGCATCGTCGCGAGCTCGGCCTCGCCCGTCTCGATGGCCTTCTCGACCTCGGCGAGGCGCTTCTTCTTGCGCTCGAGCGTGCGCCCCACCTGCTTCTCCTGCTCGAACGCGGCCTTGCGCGCGTCCTTGTCGATCGGCTCGGCCGCGGCCTTGCGGGCGTCGCGGTCGGTCGCCTCGGAGGACGCGGCGCGGGGCTTGTCGCGCGGCGCGGACCTCGGGGCGGCGGCCTCGGCGGCGCGCGCCTTGCGAGCGTGCGCATCGACGAAGTCGGCGAAGCCACCCGGGTAGACGTCGGTCGCGCCGGCGCGCACCTCGACGATGCGCGTGGTCACGTTCTCGAGGAAGCGCCGGTCGTGCGAGACGAGCACCACGGTGCCCTCGAAGCCGACGAGCGCCTCCTCGAGGATCTCGGCGGCGGGGATGTCGAGGTGGTTGGTCGGCTCGTCGAGGAACAGGAGGTTGCGCGGCTCGAGCAGCAGCTTCGCGAGCGCGAGGCGCGAGCGCTCGCCCCCCGAGAAGCCCGTCACGCGGCGCAGCGCGTCGTCGCCGTAGAAGCGGAAGCGCGCGAGGTACTGGCGCGCGCCGTCGACGTTGAGATCGCCGCGCACGCGGCGGATCTCCTCGACGGCGGTGCGCGACGGGTCGAGCGAGCCGAGGTGCTGGTCGAAGTAGCCCTCGGCGAGGTTGGTGCCGCGGCGCACGTCGCCCACGTCGTCGTCGCCGCCGACACCCGCGAGCAGCTTGAGCAGCGTGGTCTTGCCCGCGCCGTTGGGGCCCACGACGCCGACGCGGTCGCCGCGCCGCACCAGCAGCGCGAGATCGCGGAACAGCTCACGGCCACCGCGCGACGCGCTGAGCCCCTTGGCGTCGAGCACGATGTCGCCCGAGCGCGGCGCGGGCGCGAACCGGAAGCTCACGCGCTCGGCCGCGGCCCACACGTCCTCGGGGCGCTCGACGCGGTCGAGCTTGTCGAGCATCTTGCGGCGGCTCTGCGCCTGCTTGGTCTTCTGCCCCGCGATGTTCTTGCGGATGAAGTCCTCGGTCTTCGCCACGAACGCCTGCTGGCGCCCGGCCAGCTCGCGCTCGCGCTCGAGGTCCTCCGCGCGCGCGACGGCGTAGGCCGAGTAGCCCAGGGGGTAGACGCGGAAGCTGGTGCGCCCGAGCTCCATCGTCTGCGTGGTGACGTTGTCGAGGAACGCGCGATCGTGCGAGACGATGACGAGCCCGCCGCGGAAGCCGCCGAGGTGCTGCTCGAGCCACGAGATGGTGTCGAGGTCGAGGTGGTTGGTCGGCTCGTCGAGCAGCAAGAGCTCGGGCTCCTGCGCGAGCACGACGCCGAGGTGCAGGCGCCCGCGCTCGCCGCCCGACAGGCTCGTGACGTCGCGCCCCATGTCGGCGTGCGAGAAGCCGAGCTTGCCGGCGAGCATCTCGATCTTGCGCTCGAGCTCGTCGCCCTCGACCTGGTGGTAGGCGTCGCTCGCGTGCGCGAGTCGATCGAGCGCGGCCGGCTCGCCGCTGGCGGCCTCGTGCTGCGCCCGCGACAGGGCGTGGCGCAGATCCATGACCTCGCGAAACCCCGAGAGGAACGCGTCCATCACGTCGCCCTCGGGGCGAAGCTCGTGCGACTGGCGGTAGTAGCCGACGCGGGTGCCCTTGGGCACGACCGTCGCGCCCTTGTCGGGCGTGAGCTCGCCGGCCACGAGGCGCAGCAGCGTGGATTTCCCGGCGCCGTTGGGGGCGACGAGCGCGACGCGATCGCCCGCGTCGACCGAGAAGGTCACACCCGTGAAGAGGCGGTCGGCGCCGTAGCCGAACCCGAGATCGGCGACCTGGAGCAACGTCATGGAGGGCGGGAGGCTAGCACCGCGCGCGCGCTCAGGCGGAGAGCCGCGCGTCGACCTCGCGCGCGATCTCGAGCGCGGAGGTGAGACCGGGCGATTCGATGCCGATGAGCGAGACCAGCCCGGGCAGGCCGCGCGCGCTCTCCTCGGCGATGACGAAGTCGGCCACGGCCCCGCCCGGGCGCAGCAGCTTGGGCCGGATGCCCGCCTGGTCGGGCGTGAGATCGTCGAGGAAGAGGCCGCGCAGGTAGGTCGAGGCAGCGGCGAAGAAGGCGTCGCGCGCCTCGTCGGGCACGCGGTAGTCCGCGACGCGCGCGGCGAGCACCTCGACGTCGGGGCCGAGCCGCAGGCCCCCCGCGAGGTCGAGCGTGACGTGGAC
>CAITLX010000590.1 GCA_903893335.1 uncultured delta proteobacterium
CGGGCTGATCCTCATCGCCGAGGGCGTCTACCACGCAGGCGCGCTCGCGTTCGCGTGGGTGAAGGGCAAGCTCCGCCCCACGATGCTCCCCAAGCTCAGCGATGCCACCGACGCGTGGCACATGATCCTCTATTTCATCGGGCGGCGACCGACGCGCGCGCGCTTCGACCGCTACGACTTCCGCCAGAAGGTCGAGTACCTGTCGCTCCTCTGGGGCACGGTGCTGATGGTCGCGACGGGTCTGATGATGTGGTACCCGCTCGTCGTGACGCGCTACCTGCCCGGCGAGTTCATCCCCGCCGCGAAGGCGGCGCACGGGGGCGAGGCGGTGCTCGCGGCCCTCTCGATCCTCCTCTGGCACATGTACGGCGCGCACCTGTGCGCCGACGTCTTCCCCTTCGACAAGACGATCTTCACCGGCAAGATCTCGGAGTCGCGCATGCACCACGAGCACCCGCTGGAGCTCGAGCGCATCCTCGCGGAGTCGGCCGAATCGGCCGCGATCGACAAGGGGCAAGCGACGTGAGGCGAGGGAAGGCGACGACCCGCGGCAGGCAGCGAGCGAGCGACCGAGGAGAATCAGAATCATGACCGGCAAGCAGGGCCACGCGGGCTTGTACCGCAACACCGTCAGCTACTTCGGCGGGCTCATCGCGATCGCGAGCATCATCGTCATCGCGATGTCCGCGCTGACGACGTACAGCGTCGAGCACCCGAGCCCGTACATCGGCATCTTCACCTACGTCCTCTTCCCGGGGGTCGCGGCGTTCGGCCTCGTCGTCTTCCTCTTCGGGATGCGGCGCGAGGCCAAGCGTCGGCACGCGGCGCACACCGACGAGCCGCTGCCGTTCCCGTCGCTCGACCTCAACGACCCCGTGCAGCGTCGCAAGTTCGCGGCGTTCAGCATCGCGGGCGCCGTCTTCCTCATCGTCTTCGCGTTCGCGGGCTACAACGGCTTCCTGCTCAGCGAGTCGGTCGGCTTCTGCGGCAAGACCTGCCACGGCGTCATGGGCCCCGAGTACACCGCGTACCAGTCGTCGCCGCACGCGCGCGTGCGCTGCGTCGATTGCCACGTCGGCGAGGGCGCGGGCTGGTACGTCCACTCGAAGCTCTCGGGCGCGCGTCAGCTCTTCGCGGTCGTCTTCCAGACCTACCAGCGGCCGATCCCGGTCCCCGTCCACGACCTTCGCCCGGCGCGCGAGACCTGCCAGCAGTGCCACTGGCCCGAGAAGTTCTTCGGCGCCCAGCTGACGCAGAAGCCGCACTTTCGCTACGACGAGAACAACACCGCCGAGCAGATCAGCCTGCTGCTCAAGACGGGCGGCGGCGGTGGCGTGCTCGGCGCGGGCATCCACTGGCACATGTTCATCGACAACAAGGTCGAGTTCGCCGCCGAGGACGAGCAGCTTCAGCACATCCCCTGGGTCAAGATCACGCGCGCCGACGGCAAGGTGAAGGAGTTCTGGACGACCGATCACAAGGTCAACGCCGAGCAGCTCGCCGGCATGAAGCACCGCGTGATGGACTGCATGGATTGCCACAACCGGCCAGCCCACAACCTCGAGCCACCGGATACGGCCGTGGACAAGGCGCTGATGTCGAACCTCATCTCGCAGGCGCTGCCGTTCGCGAAGCGCGCGGGCGTCGACGCCCTCGACAAGGACTACCGCAACAACGAGGCGGCGCACGCCGGCATCCGCGCGGACATCAACGAGTTCTACTCGACGAAGTACCCGGAGATCGCGCAGCAGCGCAAGGTGGACATCGACGCGGCGATCGACGCGCTCATCGCGATCTACGACCGCACGGTGTTCCCCGACATGAAGGTGAGCTGGAAGACGTACCCGGTGAACATCGGGCACCGCAACTGGCCGGGCTGCTTCCGCTGCCACGACGGCAAGCACAAGACGTCCGACGGCGAGGTCATCTCCGACAAGTGCAACGCTTGCCACACGCTCCCGGTCCGTGGCCCGCAGTCGGGGCTCGCCGACTTCGCGCCGTCGGACAAGCCGCAGATCGACTGGCACCCGTGGGAGATGCCCGAGAAGCACCTCGCCATCGCGAAGCACAAGGAGATCCTCTGCCACCAGTGCCACTCGGCCGGGCACCGCCCGACCACCGAGTGCAACGATTGCCACCATTGATGCCGAGCGGCGGTCCGCGCGGGTCGCGGGCCGTCGCTTCTTCGCCTGGCGGCGGGCTGGGGTGGCTCGAGGCGAGCGTCGCTGCGGCCGGCGTCAGGGCGCGGGGAACTCGACGACGAGCTCGCCCTTGACGATGTCCTCGATGCTCTCGTGCAGACAGATGGACGAGAGGCGCCGGAGGTTGTCGGTCATCTTGAAGTCCGAGACCTTGACCTCGAAGGGCCCGGTGCTCGTCACCGTGAGCGTGCCGGCCGGCCCGTAGAAGGCGTCGACGGTCGCGTGGACGGCTGCCTTCTGGCCGTGCAGCGAGAGCTCACCGTCGACCGGTACGTGCGTGGCGCGACGCTTCTCGCGCAGCGCGGTGAGCGCTGCCTCGGGGAGCTTCGCGACGACGAGCTCGGCGATGCCCCAGCCGGCGACGGTGGACTCGAAGAAGAACTTCTCGACGCGCTCGTTGCGCATCGGGATGCCCGAGTCGAACGTGTTCAGATCGAACGACAGGCGGACGGCCGGGCCGCCGCTCGCGTCGAGGTTGAGGCGTCCGTCGTGCAGCACCATCGTGGCGAGGACGGGCGAAGCCATGTCGTGGTCTCGCACCATCGCGAGCGAGAGCTTCGACTTGTCGACGTCGGCGAGCCACTCGCCGGGCGCCGCGACGCGCACGAGCTTGGGCTTCGGCGGCGCCGCGTCGGCGACCGGCTTCGCGGCGGCTCCGTTCGAATCGCGCCCGCGACACGCGGACCCCGAAACCACGAGGATGGCAAGGACGAGCGCCGTCGGCACTCGATGCGTCGTTGTCATGGCGCCTCTCCCGAACGCGTCCCCCCGAACGAGCTCACCCCGACAGAAGAACAGAGCGCTTGGCACCGGTCAACGCGTGCGTGCAATCCACCATCGCGTGGGATGCGCGGCGCGTGCTCGCTGCTGCGTCAGCCGACGGTGGCGAGCGAGCGAGGGCGCTCGGCGACGGTGGCGCCCTTGGGTACGTACGCGCACGCCGGGTCCTCCGCGAGGGGGTTGCCGAACGCCGCGAAGGCGCGCGAGCGCGACCCGCCGCACACCTCGCGGTACTCGCAGATGCCGCAGCGCCCCTCGTACTCGGCGCGGCGGATCGTCTGCAGCGTCGGGTGGTTGCGGTAGATGTCGACGATGTTCTCGCGGCGCACGTTGCCGAGCTCGAGCGGCAGGAAGCCGGCGGGGGTGACGGCGCCGTCGTGCGCGACGAAGAGGATGCCGTTGCCGTCGCGGGTGCCGGCGCTGGTGGCTCGCGGGTGCGTCTTGGGCGCGCCGAGGCGCTCGCGCAGCCGCCCCGAGAGGCGCCCGTAGAGGTCGCCGAGGCCGAACGTCGCGCGCGCGTCGATGCTGGCCTC
Organism: uncultured delta proteobacterium; assembly: GCA_903893335.1. Classification (GTDB taxonomy): domain Bacteria; phylum Myxococcota_A; class Polyangia; order Polyangiales; family Polyangiaceae; genus CAITLX01. The sequence continues at coordinate 3,515 of CAITLX010000590.1, forward strand.
GGCCTCGCCGCGCCACTTCATGACGCGGCGGAAGAAGGGGCCCTCGACGGTGCGGACGATGAAGCCGTAGCTCGCCGCGTCGTAGAGGAAGTGCGCGACGTCCTCGCACTCGGCGGGGGAGACCTCGTCGACGTCGGTGCCGCGGCCGACGTGCACCAGGAAGAAGACCTCCCAGACGTGCACGCCGAGCTTCGAGAGCAGCGCGGCGATGTCGGCGAGCTCCTCGACGTTGCGGCGCATGACCGTGGTGTTGACCTGCACGGTGAAGCCGGCGGTGACCAGCTCGTGCAGCGTCTCGAGCGTGCGACGGAAGTGGTCGGGGACGCGGCGGATGCCCTCGTGCGTCTCGGCGATGGCGCCGTCGAGGCTGATGGAGACGGCGTTGATGCCGAGGTTGCGCAGGCGAGGCAGCGCGGGGCCGGAGAGCGAGGGGCTGACCGCGGGCGCGAGCGCCACGTGGGTGCCCTGCTTCTGCGCCTGCGCGAGCAGCTCGAAGAGGTCGGGGCGCGCCATGGGGTCGCCGCCGGTCATCACGAGGATGGGGCTCGGCTGGCCGAAGCCCACCACGTCGGAGAGCAAGCGCGACGACTCCTCGTGGTCGAGCTCGCCGGGCATGGGCTCGTGCTGCGCGTGCGCGCGGCAGTGGGCGCACGCGAGCGGGCAAGCGCGCGTCATCTCCCAGAACAGGAGCAGCGGGCGTTCGTCGTAGGAGCGAACGACGGGATGCATGCGATCAGTCCTCCGGAGGCGCAGACGAGTGCGCGCCCCCAACCATGCCCCTTCGCAAGAACGACGCCAACCGAGGGAGCACGGCGGGCGCGCTGCGGGGCCTCGGGCGGCGGGTCGAGTCGCTCGCGGGAGTGCGCGGCGGGCGAGCGGAGGTCACGCGGGCCGCAGTTCGTGCACGCGCCAGGAGCGCGAAAGGGCTCGATCTGAGGCCATCGGCGAGTGGCGCACGTCTTGCGCTGGCGCGCGCACGAGTTGCCGTGTGCGGCGCCGGGCTCAGTGGATGACGTTCTGGCAGGTGCCGGCCACGCACTTCATGAGGCCGCAGCACTCGTCGTTGGTCGTGCACGTGCCGCACGCGCCGCCGACGCACGCCTGACCGCCGGTGCAGCCGTTGCACTGGGTGCAGTGGGGCGGCGGGGGGCAGTCGTCGCCGGCGCGGGTGATGGCCGAGTCGTAGTTGAGGTCGGTGTAGCTGCCGGAGATGTAGTCCTTCACGAACAGCGCGCCGTACAGCGGGATGTAGCCGGGCATGTAGAGCTTCGCGAGCGGCGCGTAGATGTTGCCGACGAAGTGGTCGTAGCCGACGAGGGTGATGTCCTGCGAGCCGCCGACGTAGATGCGCGTCGCGGCCGGGTGCGCCTTGTCGCCGAAGCCCGCCTCGCCCGTCAGGTGCAGCGTGCCGCGCACGAAGATGTCGATCTGCGCGCCGGGCGTGAGATCGACCGAGAGCTTGCCGAGCGTGGTGATGTCGCTGTCGATGAAGAGCGCGACGCGCCCGGTGACGTGCAGCGTGAGCAGGCCGAGCGGGACGTTGATGGAGTTGAGGAAGAAGCGGCCGCAGGGGAGCGTCGCGTCGACGCTGCCGAGGATGTTCGAGAACGCCGCCGGGTCGAGGCCGATGGCCCAGTTGTCGTTGCTCTGCTTGGCGTCGTCGATGAGCTTGCCGACGTCGAGCAGCGCGGCCGGGTCGCAGTTGCACGGCGGCGCGACCGTGACGAGCCCCTGCTGGTTGCTGCCCTTCACGTCGAGCGGCGTCGCGATGGCGAAGCTCTTGTGGTGGAGATCGCCGTCGAACGTGACCGGGCCGAGGCTGAACATGGAGCCGGCGAGCCAGCCGTCGCCCGCGATGCGCGAGTAGCCGACGAACGTGAGGTCGCTGACCGTGCGCAGATCGTCGGCGGTCTTGAGGTAGCCGGCGAAGATGGTCGGGTCGTAGCCGGTGATGGCGAACGCCCCCGCGATGTCGGTGAAGCCGCCCGAGAGGTAGCGGTTGTTGATGCCGACGGGCGCCGCGGTGGGGGCCGAGGTGCCGCCGTCCGGCGGGTTGAGGCCCGAGTCGAAGCCGCGCGTGCGCAGGTAGCCGGCGAAGGTGGCGTCGTGGCAGGTGCAGAGCGCGTTGGCGAAGGACGCTGCCGCGATGGCGCCGGTGCACGTCGAGTACTGGTTGACGGTGTCGCCCACGACGACGATGGGGCCGCTGCCCGTGCAGAAGTCGGCGTCGGGCTCGTCGGGGGCGTCCGGGGGGGGCGTGACCACGTCCGACATCGACGTGTCGAGCAGCGCCACGTCGGCGGGCGCGTCGGTCACGGGATGGCCGCCGGCGTCCGCCGGGCCGGCGAAGCGTGAGCCGTCGTCGCCCGTGCCGCTCGCGGCGCAAGCCGCAGTGCTGGCCGCGGCGATCGCCACGATCGCGAAGCACCTCGTTTGCGTCGTCATGTGTCGCTCCTCCCCCACCCCCGTCGCCGCGAGCGCGACCTAACCTGCGAGCAGACCGCACCGGGCGACGGCCGTCAACACAGGTCGGCGGCGGAGAGGCGGACGCCCCTCCCGGAGATCGGTGTCCACCCGAGCGCGTTCGGTGATAATTCTCGTGGTGGGGGGTGGGTGCAGAGCTCCCTGTTCTTCGACCAGGAGCAGCGTCGTGCGCCAGAACGTAGCCTTTCTACTCGCGACCCTCGTCGTCTGGAGCGGCGCCGCTTGCCTCGCCTCCGGGTGCGGCTCGGACGACGTCAACACCCCCCTGCACGACGGTGGACAGGGCGGGTCCGACGTCGTGGAGGAGGCGTCGGACGACGACGCCGACGCCGGCCGCGACGCCGCGGACGAGGACGTATCGGCCGAGGTGAGCGACGACGCCGCCGACGACGCGGCCGACGTGTCGACCGACGGTGACGAGGTCGAGGCCGACGCGGCCGACGAGCCGGACGCCGGCGAGGACGCGCTCCTCGATGGCGGCGCCGACGCCGACGGCCCGAGCGGCTGCACCACGACCGAGCTGTGCAACGGCGTCGACGACGACTGCGACAGCCAGATCGACGAGGGCTGCGCGTGCAAGCAGGGCGACACGCTCGAGTGCTACTCGGGCGTCGACGGGACGCAGGGCGTCGGCGCTTGCCACGTGGGCACGCGGACGTGCGATCTCCAGGGTGCCTACGGCGCGTGCCTGGGCGACGCGACCCCGACGGCCGAGACGTGCAACGGCGTCGACGACGACTGCAACGGCACGACCGACGACGGCCTCGGCAGCACGACGTGCGGCAAGGGCGTCTGCACGGTCACGACCGCCAACTGCCAGGGGGGCGCGTCGCAGGCGTGCGTCGCGGGGGCGGGCTCGACCGAGGCGTGCAACGGCGTCGACGACGACTGCAACGGGCAGGTCGACGAGGGCTGCTCGTGCCTCGATGGCGCGCAGCAGAGTTGCTACAGCGCCGCGACGGCGACGCGGGGCGTCGGCCCCTGCCACGCGGGCACGCAGACGTGCGCCGGGGGGCTGTGGGGCGGCTGCACCGGCGAGGTCGTGCCTGCCGGCGAGGTCTGCACCGGCAGCGACGACGACTGCAACGGTCTCGTGGACGAGGCCAACCCCGGCGGCGGGCAGTCGTGCACCACGGCCAAGCCGGGCATCTGCGCGCCGGGCACCACGGCGTGCGTGAGCGGCGCGGTCGCCTGCCTCGCGAACGTCGCGGCGCAGACCGAGCTCTGCAACGGCAAGGACGACGACTGCAACGGCACGGTCGACGACGCCAACCCGGGCAGCGGCCTCGCCTGCGTCACGGGCAAGTCCGGCGTCTGCGCCGCGGGCACGACGACGTGCAGCGGCGGGTCGCTCGGCTGCGCGCAGACGACGCAGGCGAGCGGCGAGACGTGCAACGGCAAGGACGACGACTGCGACGGCACCGTCGACAACGGCAACCCGGGCGGCGGGCAGGCGTGCCAGACCGGCAACGTCGGGGTGTGCGCGCCGGGCGTCACGGTGTGCAGCGGCGGTGCCGTCTCCTGCTCGCAGACGGTGCGCGCGAGCGCCGAGACGTGCAACGGCAAGGACGACGACTGCGACGGCACCGTGGACAACGGAAGCCCGGGCGCCGGCGTGACCTGCCTGACCGGAAAGCCTGGCGTCTGCTCGCCCGGCACCACCGCGTGCGCGAGCGGCGCGCTCGCGTGCGTGCAAGCGACGGCCTCGAGCGACGAGACCTGCAACGGGCAGGACGACGACTGCGACGGCGTCGTCGACAACGGCGACCCGGGCGCCGGCCAGGCGTGCAACACGGGCAAGCCGGGCGTGTGCGAGGCGGGCATCACCGCTTGCACCGGCGGAGCGACCACCTGCACGCAGACCTCGCAGCCGGGCACCGAGACGTGCAACGGAATCGACGACAACTGCAGCGGGCAGATCGATGAGGGCTGCTCGTGCATCGATGGCGCGCAGCAGGCCTGCTACGGCGCCTCGGCGTCCACGCGCGACGTCGGCCTGTGCCACGCCGGGACTCAGGTCTGCGCCGCCGGCCAGTGGGGCGCGTGCAACGGGGCGGTGTTGCCCGCGACCGAGGCGTGCAACGGCAAGGACGACGACTGCGACGGCGCGGTCGACAATGGCAACCCGGGCGGGGCCGTCGCGTGCGCGACCGGCAAGCTCGGCGTGTGCGCCGCGGGCACGACGGCGTGCGCCAGCGGCGCGGTCGTCTGCGTGCAGACGGTGCAGACCGGCGCCGAGACGTGCAACGGCAAGGATGACGACTGCGACGGCGTGGTCGACAACGGCAACCCGGGCAGCGGCGTCGCGTGCTCGACCGGCAAGCAGGGCGTCTGCGCGGCGGGCACGACGACGTGCAGCGGCGGGGCGCTCGCCTGCTCGCAGACCACCGTCGGCTCGACCGAGACGTGCAACGGCAAGGACGACGACTGCGACGGCGTCGTCGACAACGGCGATCCGGGGGGCGGCTCGACGTGCGCGACGGGCAAGCAGGGCGTCTGCGCGCTGGGGACGACGGTCTGCGCCAGCGGGGCTGTCGCGTGTACGCAGACGACGCAGCCGAGCACCGAGACGTGCAATGGGCTCGACGACGACTGCAACGGAACGGTCGACAACGGCAACCCCGGCAGCGGTCAGGTGTGCGCGACCGGCAAGTCGGGCGTGTGCGCGGCTGGCACGACGACGTGCAGCGGCGGGGCGCTCGCCTGCACGCAGACGACGCAGCCGAGCACCGAGGCGTGCAACGGGCTCGACGACGACTGCAACGGCGCCGTGGACAACGGCAGCCCGGGCGCAGGCCAGTCGTGCTCGACGGGCAAGCCCGGGACGTGCGCCGCCGGCACCACGGCGTGCACCGCGGGCGCCACCGTGTGCGTGCAGCTCTCGCAGCCCGGCACCGAGACGTGCAACGGCGTCGACGACAACTGCAACGGCGTGGTCGACGAGGGATGCTCGTGCGTCAATGGCACGCAGCAGAGCTGCTACGGCGGCGTGCTGGCGACGCGGGGCGTGGGCCCTTGCCACGGCGGCACGCAGACGTGCGCCAGCGGGCAGTGGGGCTCGTGCGTCGGCGAGGTCGTCCCGGCGGCCGAGACCTGCAACGGCGTGGACGACAACTGCGACGGCACCGTCGACGACGGCAACCCGGGCAGCGGCGTGTCGTGCTCGACAGGCAAGCTGGGCGTCTGCGCCGCGGGCACGACGACGTGCACCGCCGGACACGCGGCGTGCACGCAGACGACCGCGTCGTCCGCCGAGAAGTGCAACGGGCTCGACGACGACTGCGACGGCACGGTCGACGACGGCAACCCCGGCTCGGGCGTCGCGTGCGACACGGGCAACCTCGGCATCTGCGCCGCGGGTACGACGACGTGCAGCAGCGGCGCGACCGCTTGCGTGCAGACCTCGCAGCCCCGCACCGAGGCGTGCAACGGGGTCGACGACAACTGCAGCGGCGTCGTCGACGAGGGCTGCGCCTGCATCGATGGCGCCCAGCAGAGCTGCTACAGCGGCGCCGCCGCGACGCGCAACGTGGGCCCGTGCCACGGCGGCACGCAGTCGTGCGTCGGTGGCCAGTGGGCGACCTGCACCGGCGAGGTCGTTCCTGCGACCGAGAGCTGCAACGGCGCGGACGACGACTGCAACGGCGTCGTCGACAACGGCAACCCGGGCAGCGGCGCGGTGTGCGCGACCGGCAAGCAGGGCGCCTGCGCGGTGGGCACCACGACGTGCAGCAACGGGAGCCTCGCGTGCACGCAGACGACGCAGGCGAGCGCCGAGACGTGCAACGGCGTGGACGACGACTGCAACGGCGCCGTCGACAACGGCAACCCGGGCAGCGGGTCTGCGTGCACGGTGGCGGGCAAGCACGGGCTGTGCGCGGCGGGCGCGACGACCTGCACGTCGGGCGCGATCGCCTGCGCTCAGACGACCCAGCCGGCGGCAGAGGCGTGCAACGCGCTCGACGACGACTGCGACGGCATCGTGGACAACGGCAACCCCGGCGGCGGCGCGGCGTGCACCGTGTCGGGCAAGTCGGGCGTGTGCGCGGCGGGCACCACGGCGTGCACCGCCGGAGCGGTCGCCTGCGCGCAGACGACGCAGCCCGGCACCGAGACGTGCAACGGGCTCGACGACGACTGCAACGGCGTCATCGACAACGGCGACCCAGGCGGCGGGGCGTCGTGCTCGACGGGCAACCTCGGGGTGTGCGCGGCGGGCGCCACGGCGTGCACCGGCGGGGCGATCGCGTGCGTGCAGACGACGCCGTCCGGCAGCGAGACGTGCAACGGCAAGGACGACGACTGCGACGGCACCATCGACAACGGCAACCCAGGCGGAGGCGTCGCGTGCTCGACCGGGCGGCCGGGCATCTGCTCGCCGGGCGTCACCGCGTGCTCGGCGGGCGGCATCATCTGCAACCAGACGTCGCCGGCGGCCGCCGAGACCTGCAACGGCGTGGACGACGACTGCAATGGTGTGGTGGACAACGGCAACCCGCAGGGTGGCCAGGCGTGCTCCACCGGCAAGCTCGGCCTGTGCGGCGCGGGCACGAGCGCTTGCACCGGCGGCAGCGTCGTGTGCAACCAGAACGTCCAGTCGGTGGCCGAGACGTGCAACGGCGAGGACGACGACTGCAACGGCGTGGTCGACAACGGCAACCCGGGCTCGGGCGCCGCCTGCCAGACGGGCAACGTCGGCATCTGCGCGGCGGGGCTCACGACGTGCCGGGCGGGCGCGACGGCCTGCGTGCAGACGGCCTCGCCGACCAGCGAGGTGTGCAACGGAGCCGACGACGACTGCAACGGCGCGGTCGACGACGGCAACCCGGGGGGCGGCGCGACCTGCTCGACGGGCAAGCAAGGCGTCTGCGGGGCGGGCGTCACCGTGTGCAGCGCGGGCGCGATCGCCTGCACGCAGTCGGTCGCCGCGTCGGCCGAGGTGTGCAACGGCCTCGACGACGACTGCAACGGTGTGGTCGACAACGGCAACCCCGGCGCCGGCGCGTCGTGCAACTCGGGCCGGCCGGGCGCCTGCGCGGCAGGCACCACGGTGTGCAGTCAGGGCGCCGTGTCGTGCGTGGCCGACTCGAACGGCTCGGTCGAGGTCTGCAATGGCCTCGACGACGACTGCGACGGCACCGTGGACGACGGCAACCCCGGCGGCGGGGTGACCTGCCAGACGGGCAACCTCGGGGTCTGCGCGGCGGGCGCGACGGCGTGCCAGAACGGCGTCATTGCCTGCGTGGCGAACACGCTGGCGTCGGCCGAGGTCTGCAACGGCAAGGACGACAACTGCAACGGGTCGATCGACGAAGGAGACCCGGGTGGCGGGGTGGCCTGCGACACGGGCAGCCTCGGAGCGTGCAAGGTCGGCACCTCGACCTGCTTCGGCGGCGCGCCGTATTGCCTCCATTCGACCGGCGCGACCGCCGAGCTGTGCAACGGCGTGGACGACGACTGCGACGGCGCGATCGACAACGGCAACCCCGAGACGGGCAACGCGTGCAGCACGGGGCTGCTCGGCGTGTGCGGCGCGGGCCTCACGTACTGCTCGAGCGGCACGGTGGGCTGCCGACAGTCGGTGCAATCGTCCACCGAGCAGTGCAACGGCGTGGACGACAACTGCAACGGCAACGTCGACGAGGGCTGCGGCTGCGTCAACGGGGCGACGCAGCCCTGCTACACGGGCGCGACCGGCACCAAGAACGTGGGCCTCTGCCACGGGGGCACGCAGACGTGCGCCGGCGGGCAGTGGGGCGCGTGCGCCGGCGAGCTCGTCCCCACGGCCGAGACGTGCAACGGCGCGGACGACGACTGCGACGGCACGCGCGACGACGGTAACCCGGGCGGCGGCGTGGCCTGCTCGAGCGGCAAGCAGGGTGCGTGCTCGGCCGGCATCACCGAGTGCAACAGCAGCGGGTCCATCGTCTGCAACCAGACCAACCAGCCGGGCACCGAGGTGTGCGACGGCGTGGACAACGATTGCAACGGGTTGACCGACGACGGCAACCCCGGTGGCGGCTTCTCGTGCAACACCGGGCGGTTCGGCGTGTGCTCCGTCGGGACGACGAGCTGCGCGTCGGGCGCCTTGCAGTGCACGCCGTCGATGCAGGCGTCGGCGGAGACCTGCGACGGGTACGACAACGACTGCGACGGCGTCGTGGACGACGGCAACCCGGGCGGCGGCATCGCCTGCAACACGGGTAACCCGGGCGTGTGCGCCTCGGGCGTCACCGCGTGCCTCGCGGGCGTGCCGTCGTGTGCGCAGCTCGCGCTGCCGACCTCGGAGTCGTGCGACGGGCTCGACAACGACTGCAACGGAGCGGTGGACGACGGCAACCCGGGGGCCGGCGCCTCGTGCCGGACGGGCAAGTCGGGCGTGTGCTCGGCCGGGACGACGGTGTGCAGCGGAGGCGGGATCTCGTGCCACCAGACCACGCAGCCATCGAGCGAGACCTGCAACGGGCTCGACGACAACTGCGACGGGACCGCGGACAACGGCAACCCCGGCGGGGGAGCGCTCTGCTCGACGGGCAAGCTCGGCGTGTGCGCGAGCGGCGTCACGGCGTGCACCTCGGGCGCGCTCGTCTGCAACCAGAGCGTGGCGTCGAGCGCCGAGGTCTGCGACGGGCTCGACAACAACTGCGACGGCGACGTCGACATCGGCGCGACCATCACCGACGGCATGCCCAACGCGTGCTCGGGCGCGGCGAACAAGGTCTACAACGTCGCCCCGGGCGCGAGCGCGGACGTCACGGGCTACGTGGATCCGAGCGGCGACGACTTCTTCCAGGTGAACTTCTCCAGCCCCGGGTCGGCCGGCGCCTACTACCACCCGAAGATCGACCTGATGGCCAACCCGAGCGGTCAGTTCCTGATCTCGGCCTCGGCGACGTGCGGCGCGGCCGCCGAGTGCGGCACCACGCTCACGACGCTCGAGAAGCTCTACTCGGCGAACCCGAACGCGTGCGTGACGTACACGAACTGCACCGACGACGTGGCGCGCGCGACGACCTGGATCGTGCGCGTCACGCGCAAGACCTACCCGACGAACTGCTCGGCCTACACCGTGCGCCTGTCGAACCTCTGACGAGGCGCGCGCAGGGCGAGGGCGCGCCTCGCGCGGCGGCGAGGCGCCGCTCGGGGCGAAGATGGGCTATAGGCCCTCGCCGTGAACCCCGACAACGCCCTCTCGCGCGCCATGCGCCCCTTCGCCAGGCTGCCCGCTCCCCTGCGGGCGCGCGCGCTCACGCTCGTGTTCGGCAGGGTGGTGCCGTTCGTCGGCACGGCCGGCCTCAAGTACGAGGAGGTCTCGACCGAGCGGGTGGTCGTCTCGCTCGCGAATCGCCGCCGCGTGCAGAACCACATCCACGGCGTGCACGCCGCGGCCATGGCGCTGCTCGCCGAGACGGCGACCGGGTTCGTGGTCGGGCTCAACTTGCAAGACGACAAGGTCCCGCTCATCAAGAGCCTGCACGTGGACTACAAGCGCCGGGCGCAGGGGAGCCTCCGCGCCGTCGCGACGCTCGACGTCGAGCAGCGCGAGCGCCTCGCGCGCGAGCCCAAGGGGGAGGTGCTCGTGCCCATCGTCGTCACCGACGAGTCGGGCGAGTCGCCGATCGTCTGCCAGATGGTGTGGGCCTGGGTGACGAAGAAGGCGTGAGCCGCGGCTCGGGCCGAGCGCGTCAGCGGTCGGGCTCGGGGTAACGCTCGGCGCGGCTCAGCGGTCGGGCTCGGGGTAACGCTCGGCGAGGTCGTCGGGCACGCCGTGCGCCTCGGCGATCGCGCGGAAGGTCGCGACCCCCTTGCGCGGCCGGCGCTCGCGCGTCGGGTCGGTCGGCTCGACCGCGAAGAGGCCGCCGCGCCAGCGCCCCATGCCGTGGTTCCACTCGTAGTTGTCCATGAGCGTCCAGTAGAAGTAGCCGCGCACGTCGGCGCCGTCGCGGATGGCGCGCGAGAGCCAGGTGAGGTTACGCACGAGGTACTCGGGGACGGTGCCGTCGTCGTTCGGGTCGGCGGTGCCGTTCTCGGTGACGATCTCGGGCAACCCGAGCCCCTTCACGATCATGGCCGTCTCGTACATGCCGCGCGCGTGATCGAACTCCTGCTTCATGCCGAGCGCGTCGAAGGTCGAGAGGGGCGACAGCGCCGGCAGGAGCGGCTCGGCCAGCCCCTTGACGATGACGCGCGCGTACTGGTTGACCCCCATCCAGTCCATGCGCCCCGCGAGGTCGTCGCGGTGCACGGGGTGGCCGTCGAGGTTCGCGTCGAGGTCTCCCTTCGCGACGCCATTCAGGTAGACCATGTCGTAGAGGTAGAAGCCGTTCTTGGCGCCCTCGACGTCGAGAGGGTTCGACGGGTCCGCGGGCTCGAAGGGGGCGATGGGGAAGACGACGCCGACCTCGGCGCTCTTGCCGTCGCCGTCTGCATCGACTGCGTCGTTCGCGTGCACCGCGTCGTACATGCGCGCGTGCGCCTCGATGAGCGCGACGATCACCGTCTTCAGCTCGGCGAAGCGCAGCGAGACCGCGGGCGGGTTCGACCGGTCGGCGGTCGGCAGGAGGTAGCCCGGCAGCGCGACCGCGAAGGGCTCGTTGAGCGTCGCCCAGAGATCGACCTCGGCGCCGAACTCCCTCGCGCAGAAGCCGGCGTACTTCGCGATCTCGCGCACGGTGCGCTCGCGATCGACCCACCCGCGCGGCGAGCAGTGGTCGAGGTCCACGTGGCA
>CAITLX010000591.1 GCA_903893335.1 uncultured delta proteobacterium
AACCTCAAGGCCGGCCAGCAGGGCTCGCACTGGGGGATGGGCCTCGTCGCCAACGACGTCGACCACGCGGCGCTCTTCGGCGACTACCGCCGCGGCGATCTCAGCGAGCGCGTGCTGTTCGCGACCAAGCCGCTCGGCAAGGAGTCGCCCTTCGCCGTCGCGGTCGCGGGCGACCTCGTGTTCCGCGACGACCAGGCGAAGCTCGTCGACGGCGATCACGCCTACCAGGGCGTCCTCGTGCTCCAGTACGAGAAGGACGCCCACCAGGCCGGGCTCTACGGCGTGCGCCGCCACCAGACGCGCGACCGCGCGACGCGCGAGGGCGTGCCGTACGCCGATGGGCTCGACGTCACCGTCATCGACGTCGCGGGCAAGACGGCCTACCCGCTCGCCGGCTTCGGCGGCTACGTCTTCGGGCAGTTCGAGGCCGCCTACATCCGCGGCGACACCACGCTGCTGCGCAGCATCGATCAGCTCCAATCGGGCGAAAAAGAGCAGATCCGCTCGTGGGGCGGCGCCGCGCAGGTCGGTGTCGTGCGCGAGAAGGGGGAGGGCGACGCGCGCTTCGGCTCGCTCATGGCCGCCCTCGAGTGGGGCTGGGCCACGGGCGACGCCGACCCCAACGACGGCACCTCGAAGCGCTTCACCTTCGATCGCAACCACAACGTCGGCCTCGTCATGTTCCAGGCGCTCGGCTGGAAGACGGCCCGTGCCGCGGTCATCGCGCAGGACCCGTCGCTCTCGGCCCGAGCGGCGCACGGACTCGAGCTGCTGCCCAGCAATGGCGGGGTGTTCGGCGCGACGTACGTCAATCCGACGGTCATCGTCCGGCCGATGAAGTCGCTCGACCTCAAGGCGGGCATCGTGCTCGCGCGCACCACCGCCGACGTCGTCGACCCCTACCGCCTCAACTCGTTCGGGCGCATCGCCAACTGGGACGGCGGCGACGCGAAGCGCCACGACCTCGGCGTCGAGATCGACCTCGGCACCGAGTGGCGCGCGGCGCTCGACTACGGCCTGACGCTCCAGCTCGGAGCGCAGGGGGGCTACCTCATTCCGGGCCACGCATTCGACGACGCGAGCGGCGCGGCCATGCCGGCGCAGTACGTCGCCGTCGGCCGCGTCGGGCTCCAGTACTGAAGGGCATGCGAGGCACCATGAAGCTCTGGAAGATGATCCGGTCGTTCGGCGGCGCTCTCGGCTGCGCCGCGCTCGCCGCGTGCTCCATCGACTCCGCCCCCGACCGCCTCGGCGCCACCCCGGCGGGCGACGGCTCGCGCGTGCGCTTCGACCTCTACGCGGAGCCGCTGCCCGACATTCCGCTCCCCAACGACGTCGCGTCGTGGCCCGACCCCACCAGCCGCACCGGCGTGCGCATCAACGCCGCCCTCGCCGCGCCCACGAGCATGGAGCGCGTCGCGCGCGAGAAGCTCTCGCGCATGGAGGGCTGGGGCACCTTTCAGCCCATCACGATCGCGTTCGACCCCGCGGGCGACCTCGCCGGCCGCGCCGCCATCGATCTGTCGGCCGTGTCGCGCCGCCACCAGCACGACGACTACGACTTCGCGGACGACGCGGTCTACCTCGTCGACCTCGAGACGGGCGTGCCCGTGCCGCTCGACCTCGGCGAGGGGGCGTTCAACCCCATCCTGAAGAACCTCGGGCGCTACTGGCGCAACGACGCGCGCGCCAACGAGGAGAACATCCTCTTCGAGACGTACGACGAGGCGGCGGGCAAGGTCGACGCGACCTACTCGCCCGCGCTCGACACCGACTTCGACGGCGTGCTCGATCGCCCCAACCTCGCCGACGGCAGCACCTGCGCCGCCTGGCAGGACGTCGCGAGCGACGCGGCCAAGCAGCTCGAGCGCGACAAGTGCATCGCCGACCACCTGCTCACCTGGTACGAGCGCGAGAGCAACACGCTCATCGCGCGCCCCGTGGTGCCGCTCGAGCAGAAGCACGTCTATGCCGTCGTCGTCACCGACCGGCTCGTCGACCCCAAGGGGCGCCCCGTGCGCTCGCCGCTCGAGACGATTTACCACCCGACCCAGGAGAAGGGCATTGCGAGGTTGAGCGAGCTGCTCTCGGGCGGCGCGCATTCGCAGTACTTCGGCGACATCGGGGGCACGGGCCTCGCGCACGTCGCCTTCGCCTGGACGTTCACCACCGAGCCGACCGTCGAGGACATGGTCGAGCTTCGCGACGGCCTCTACGGCAAGGGCCCCTTCGCTGCGCTCGGCGACCGGTTCCCCGCCAAGCTCGACATGCAGCCGGCCGTCGGCCCGCTGCTGCAGAGCGACCTCGACGGCTTCACGGCCGCGGGCACCCCGCCGCCGACGTACGACGAGTGGGCGCAGACGGTCGCCACCTGCAAGAAGAAGGTGCCGCAGCTCTACATTCTCAAGGTCGACGAGATCCACGATCTCCTCGGGCAGATCGTCAGCCAGGTGTTCGGACTGAGCGGCCCCGAGGGGCAGGCGCTCATCGACAGCTGGACGGAGAACCTCGACTACCTCGCGGTCGGCACCTACCAGTCGCCGTTCCTCGTCGAGGGTGGCCCCAAGGGCAAGGACCCGAACGCGAGCTTCAACCTCGATTTCAGCACCGGCGAGGGCTACGTCGGCAGCGACACCGTGCAGTTCTGGCTGACGGTGCCCAAGGCGACGTCCCAGCACCACCAGCCGTTCCCCGTGAACATCTACGGTCACGGCTACACCGGCAACAGCACCGAGCTCTTCCTGTACGCGGGCACGATGGCCCGCATGGGCATGGCGACGATCGGCATCAACGCGGTCGGCCACGGATTGTCGGGCATCGACGCAGGCACAGCCAGCCTCGCGCGCGGCCTGTTCAAGGCCAACTGCCTCGCGCCCGCCGCCGAGGCGTTCTTCCTCGGGCGCGCGCGTGACCTCAACGACGACGGCGACCCGGACTCGGGCGGCGACTTCTGGACGAGCTACCTCTTCCACACCCGCGACGTCGTGCGCCAGAGCGTGCTCGACCACGTGCAGCTCACGCGCATCCTGCGCAGCTTCGACGGCAAGACGCTGAGCGATCAGGATTTCAACCACGACGGCAAGGCCGACAAGGCCGGCGACTTCGACGGCGACGGCACGCCCGACGTCGCCGGACCGGGCACGCCCATCGGCACCTGGGGCCAGTCGCTCGGCGCGTTCCTCTCGGCGGTGCACGGCGCGCTCGACCCGGGGATCGACTCGGCGGCGCCCACCTCGGGCGGCACCATGATCGACGTCGGCACCCGCTCGTTCCAGGGTGGCGTCGTCGAGGCGGTCATCCTGCGCAACCTCGGGCCGCTCGTCGTCGGCACGCCCGCTTCGCAGTTCTACGGCGCCGACGGCACGCCGGTGTTCCCCGGTCACACGAGCGACCCGAGCAACTCGACGGCGTGCGCTGCGTCGCAGGTCTCGATGCGCTACATCGTGCCCGACCTCAACGGCACCCGCGAGATCGAGTTCGCCTGCGCGGGCACCGACAAGTTCCCCGCCACCGGCGCGACGGTCGTGGTGTTCAACCAGGCCAACGGCGAGACGCGCTGCGCGCGCGCCAGCGCCGACGGCAGCTTCCGCCTCGGCGTCCCGAGCAGCCGCGGCGACGCGATGGAAGTGCACGTGTTCTCCCAGGCCGACGCGGTCAAGAGCTACGGCTCGTGCGAGCTCGTCTCGCCGCGCGTGGCCGACCTCGTCGTCACCAAGTGGGGCAAGGGCTACGTCGCCAAGGGGGCCATCGACCCCCACCATCAGGGCGCGACGCTCTGCGCGAATGCGGCGAGCTGCATCGAGTTCCAGGGGGGCTACATCGAGGAGGGCGCGCCGCTCGCGTCGCCCGCCGACGGCTACGGCTTCACGCGTCAGTCGCCCGACCTGCGCCGCTTCCTCTCCATCGCGCAGGCCATCCTCGATCCGGCCGACGCCATCTCGTACATGCCCTATTACGGCCTGAAGCACCTGCCCGACATCGACGGCAAGCCGATGGCGTCGCACGGCCTGCTCGACATCCAGACCATCGGCGACATGAACGTGCCCATCAGCGCCGGCATCGAGTACGCGCGCGCCGCGGGCGCGCTGCCGATCTTCCGCGCCGACCAGGCCGCGAAGTACCCCGAGTGGGCCGACTACGCCGCGCCCGCCGCCGTGGTCGCCGACTGCGACCAGCGCACGCCCAACCGCCTGCTCATCGACGAGTACGTCGTCGAGGGCATCAGCCGGTTGCAGCGCCACCCGGTGGCCCCGGCCAACTGCAAGCGCAACCTCAAGGTGACGCCGGCCAGCATGGCGTGCTTCGACCGCCGCGGCTGCACCGCGACTCCCGCGGTCTGCAACGCGAACGAGACCTGCGTGTCGGACGCCTGCGT
>CAITLX010000592.1 GCA_903893335.1 uncultured delta proteobacterium
ACCGCGCCCATGCCGCCGAACAGGCTGCCGATCGTCGCCGAGAGGTCGACGGGGGTGCAGTCGGCGTCGGCGCGGCAGGGCACGCAGACGCCGCAGTTCTCGTTCAGCACCGAGACGTAGGCGCACACGTTCATCGGGTAGTGCACGCCCGAGCTCTGGATCGCCGACACGCCCGCAATCGACTGGAGGATGCCGCCGATGTCCATCGTCGTGCCCGCCTGCGCGTTCTTGCAGTCGTCGTCGTGCGAGCAGGTCTGCGTGATGGCGTCGAAGGGAGCCGGCAACGCCGTCTTGCCGAGCGCCGCGAAGTCCGAGCAGCCGGCGGCTTGCGGCCCGCATTTGCCTGCGCCGAGGAGCTGCGAGTGGCACGACGGGGCGGCGGTGCCGCAGCCTCCGCAGTCGGTGTCGGAGTCGCACTCCCCCTTGGGCATGTTGGCCCCGCCGCACTGCGGGATGCACTGCCCCTGCGGCGCGCACACGAGCCCGCCGCTGCACGGCGTCGTGTACGAGCAGGGGGTGCAGGTGTGCGTCGTGGGGTTGCACGCGTGCGCGACCGACGCGGCGTTGGCGCAGTCGACGCAGTCGGCGTCGGCGGCGCAGGCGGCGGGGCACCTGTCCTTGCACTCGTCGTTGCGGCACACCTGGCTCGGCGTGCAGAGGCTCTTGCTCGAGGGGCTGCACGCGACGCAGCGGTGCGCGACGACGTCGCACGCCTGGTGCAGGGTGTCGCAGGGGGCGCACTGCGCGTCCTTCGAGCAGTTGATGCTCGGCGCGCCGCTCGTGTCGGTGGGGCAGGTGGCGCCGGTCGGCACGCAGGTGCCGTACTGCGAGCACGCCTGGCCGGCCGCGCATCCGGTGCCGCCGGCCGGATCGCACGCGAGGCACTGGTGGCTCGCCGCGTCGCAGCGGGTGCGGCCGAGCGAGCAGTCGGCGCACTCGGCGTCGGTGTCGCAGCTCAGCAGAAAGCAGATGGGCCCGCTCGGCGTGTAGCCCGCGGCTCCGCCGCCGCCGCCCGACCCCGCGCCGCCCCCGGCGCCCGCGAGCACGGTGCCGGCTCCGTAGTCGGTGCTGCCGGTGCTGCTGCACCCCGCGAACAGGGAGAGAGCGAGCGTCGCGACGAGCAGGCGGAGGGCGCGCATGAAGCGAGGATGATGCTACGCCGCGCCCGGCACCTCAAGCCACGGGGGCCGAGGGGGTAGGGGAGGGCCGCGGGGGAGGCGTTGGGCCGAGGGGGTCAGCGCCAGGCGGCGATCTGGTCGCAGAGCCAGTCGGGGGCGTCGAGCGCGAGCTCGTGGCCGGCCTCGGGGTGAAAGCTGCTGGGGGCGCCGAGGTGCGCGGCGAGTACGCGCGAGCAGGAGGGGTCCACGAGGCGATCGCCGTCGCCGGCGAGCACCAGCGTGGGGACGGCGAGCCGCGCGGGGGCGCGGAAGCGCGCGGCGGCGCGAAGCTGGCGCACGACGTTCGCGCGGCGCATCGGGCGGCTCGCGCCGAGCGCGGCCCAGTCGCGCGCGACCGCAGCGACGTCCGCGACGCGGCGGGTGGTCAGGCCCAGGATGAGCGCCTCGCGGCGCTCGGCGTCTTGCGCCGAGAACGCGCGCAGCACGCCGGGCAG
>CAITLX010000593.1 GCA_903893335.1 uncultured delta proteobacterium
CCCCGCCACCGCCAACGCCCGCGCCTGGCTCGCCGAGCGCGAGGAGCAGGAGCGCGCGGTCGAGGCCGTCGAGCCGCTGCTCGCGCAGCTGCGCTAGAGCGCGGGGGCCCCGCGTCTCGCGCCGCGCCCCGAGAAAGCCAGCGCCCTCCGGGCGAGAACGCGCTAGAAAACCCCCTCGGCCGCGCCGCGGCCCGCCGGGAGGAGCGCACGTGAAAGTCTACCTCGATGCCGTGCGCGAAGTGCTCGCCAAGGGCACGCGCAAGCCCAACCGCACGGGCGTCGACACGCTGTCGACCTTCAACCTCAACTACGAGATCGATCTCCGCGAGGGCTTCCCGCTGCTCACGACCAAGGAGATCTCGTGGAAGAACATCGTCGTCGAGAATCTCTGGTTTCTCTCGGGCGACACGCACATCGGCCTGCTGAAGAAGCACGGCTGCAAGTTCTGGGACCCCTGGGCCGACGACGCGGGCAAGGTGCCGAGCGCGTACGGCAACTTCTGGCGCCACTTCCCGGTGCACGGCCCGGGCGGCGAGCCCAGCTTCAACGACCAGGTGGCGTGGGTGCTCGCCGAGCTTCGCCGCAACCCGATGAGCCGCCGGCTCGTCATCAGCGCCTGGGCGCCGGGCAACGCGCAGACCAGCGCGCTGCCGCCGTGCCACTGCCTGTTCATGCTCAACGTGCAGAACGACGCCGACGGCGAGCCCCTGCTCAACCTGCACCTGACGCAGCGCTCGTGCGACGTCGCGCTCGGCGTGCCCTACAACATCGCGGGCTACGCGCTGCTGCTCGAGCTGTTCGCTCGCTTCTCGGGGCTGCGCGCGGGCGTCTTCGCGCACACGCTCGTCGACGCGCACGTCTACACGGCCAAGGCCGACGGCTCGATGGCCGAGTACGATCACGTGCCGGGCCTCTTGCGCCAGCTCGAGCGCGCGCCGCGCGCGCTGCCCCGGCTCGCCATCGACCCCTCGATCACCCGCCTCGACGACCTCGCGCCCCTGCTCCAGGCCGACACCGCTGCGGTGCTCGAGAGGTTCGTGCTCACCGGCTACGCGCCGCACCCGCCCATCTCGTTCAAGGTGGCCGTGTGAGCGAGCGGCCGCCGTCCGCGATGACCCCTGCGACCGAGGGAGCGCCGCCCGCGATGCCCCCGCCGACGACCGAGCGGCCGTTGCGCGCGATGATCGCGGCGGTCTCGCCCGAGGGCGTGATCGGCCGCGACGGCAAGATCCCCTGGCACTACCCGGCCGACCTGAAGCGGTTCAAGAAGCTCACGACGGGCGCCGCGGTGGTGATGGGGCGCCTGACGTGGGAGTCGATGAACGGCCGTCCTCTGCCGGGCCGGCGCAACCTCGTGCTCACCTCGGGCCCTCCCGTCGTCGGCGCGGAGACCTTCCGCGACGTCCCCTCGGTGCTCGCCGCCGAGCCGGGGCCCCTCTGGTTCATCGGCGGCTCGCGCGTCTACGCCGAGGCGATGCCCTTCTGCGACCTCATCGACCTCACGTACGTGCCCGACTCGGTCCCCGTCGACGGGGCCGCGACCTTCCCCCCCATCGACCCCGCCGTGTGGGACGGCGGGGCGCTGCTGGTGCACGAGGACGACCCGCGCCTCGGGCGCCGCGAGTGGCGGCGGCGGCGGTAGAGCGGGGAGCCCGCGTCTCGCGCACGTCCGGCCGCTCCGAGCGGCCCCCTTCGCGGCGAGATCGAATAGGATGCCGCCGCCCTGGACGCCGGGCCCGATGCTGGGCTCGCGGATCCTGCGCGCAGCACCACGAGGAGACGGCATGACGACCACCACGTCGAAGATCATCTGGACGCAGATTGACGAGGCGCCCGCGCTGGCGACCTACTCGCTTCTCCCCATCGTCCAGGCCTTCGTGAAGGGCACCGGCATCGAGGTCGAGACGCGCGACATCTCCGTGGCCGGACGCATCCTCGCCAACTTCCCCGACAAGCTGAGGCCCGAGCAGAAGGTCGCCGACTACCTGGCGCAGCTCGGCGAGCTCGCCAAGACGCCCGACGCCAACATCATCAAGCTGCCCAACGTCTCGGCCTCCATCCCGCAGCTGAAGGAGGCCATCAAGGAGCTTCAGGCGCACGGCTACGACGTGCCCGACTACCCCGAGGCGCCGAAGGACGACGCCGAGAAGGCCATCCAGGCGCGCTACGCCAAGTGCCTGGGCAGCGCCGTCAACCCGGTGCTGCGCGAGGGCAACTCCGACCGGCGCTCGCCGCCCGCCGTGAAGAACTTCTCGAAGAAGCACCCGCACCGCCTCGGCGCCTGGAAGCCCGACTCCAAGGCCCACGTCGCGCACATGACCGAGGGCGACTTCTTCGCGAACGAGACCTCGATGACGCTCGAGAAGGCGATCGACTACCGCATCGAGTTCGTCGACGCCGCCGGCAAGGCGACCGTGCTGAAGAAGAAGGCCTCGCTGCTGGCCGGCGAGATCATCGACACGACGAAGATGAGCGTGAAGGCGCTGCGCGCGTTCTACGCCGCGCAGATCGACGACGCGAAGGCGAGCGGCCTGCTGCTCTCGCTGCACCTCAAGGCGACCATGATGAAGGTCTCCGACCCCGTCATGTTCGGCCACGCCGTCACGGTGTTCTTCGCCGACGTCTTCGACAAGCACGCCGCCGCGCTCGCCGAGGTGGGCGTCAACCCCAACCTCGGCCTCGGCGACCTCTACAAGAAGATCCAGGGCCTGCCCGCCGACAAGCGGGCGGAGATCGAGGCGGACATCAAGGCCGTCTACGCCAAGCGCCCCGCGCTCGCGATGGTCGACTCCGACAAGGGCATCACCAACCTGCACGTGCCGAGCGACGTCATCGTCGACGCCTCGATGCCGGTGGTCGTGCGCGACTCGGGCTCGATGTGGGGCGCCGACGGCAAGCTCGCCCCCACCAAGGCGATGATCCCCGACCGCTCGTACGCCACGATCTACGGCGAGATCATGGACGACTGCCGCAACAACGGCGCGCTCGACCCGGCCACCATCGGCGGCGTGCCCAACGTGGGCCTCATGGCGCAGCAGGCCGAGGAGTACGGCTCGCACGACAAGACCTTCCTCGCGCCGGCGGCGGGCACCATCCGCGTCGTCGACGACGCGAGCGGCGCCACCCTGCTCGAGCAGACGGTCGAGACGGGCGACATCTTCCGCATGTGCCAGGCCAAGGACATCCCCGTGCGCGACTGGGTGAAGCTCGCGGTCACCCGCGCCCGCGCCACCGGCGCGCCGGCGGTCTTCTGGCTCGACAAGGCGCGCGCGCACGACCGCCAGGTCATCGCCAAGGTCGAGAAGTACCTGAAGGAGCACGACACCGCCGGGCTCACCCTCGAGATCCTCGCGCCGGTCGAGGCCATGCGGTACTCGCTCGCGCGCATCCGCAAGGGCCAGGACACCATCTCGGTCACCGGCAACGTGCTGCGCGATTACCTGACCGACCTCTTCCCCATCCTCGAGATCGGCACCTCCGCGAAGATGCTCTCGATCGTCCCGCTGCTCGCCGGCGGCGGCCTCTTCGAGACGGGCGCGGGCGGCTCGGCCCCCAAGCACGTGCAGCAGTTCCAGAAGGAGGGCTACCTGCGCTGGGACTCGCTCGGCGAGTTCTCCGCGCTCGGCGCCTCGCTCGAGCACATCGCCGCCACCACGAAGAACGCCAAGGCCGCCGTGCTCTGCGAGACGCTCGACGTCGCCATCGGCAAGTTCCTCGACAACAACAAGTCGCCCGCCCGCAAGGTCGGCGAGATCGACAACCGCGGCAGCCACTTCTACCTCGCCATGTACTGGGCCGAGGCGCTCGCCGCGCAGGACAAGGACGCGACGCTGAAGGCCCGCTTCGCGCCCGTCGCGAAGCAGCTTCAAGAGAGCGAGGCGACGATCAACGCCGAGCTCATCGCCGCGCAGGGCAAGCCCGTCGATCTCGGCGGCTACTACCAGCCCGACGCGGCGAAGACGGGCGCGGCGATGCGCCCGAGCGCGACCTTCAACGCGATCGTCGCCTCCATCGCCTGACGCACCCCGACACGCCCCGATCGACGACGATCGCAGTCCGCGATCGCGTCGGTCGGGGCCGTGCAGGCCGCGCGCGCCCCGGCGCGCCCCGGCCCGCCACCTCGACGCCCCTCGGCCGTCAGGGGCAGTCGCGCAGGTAGAACCGCTGCGCGCGCAGCGTCGCCTTCGTCGTCGTGGCGTCGCGCGTGACCCAGGCGAAGAGCACCTTGCCGCGCGGCGTGATGCCCGTCGCCGCCTGACCGAGCGCGCCCGCGATGGACGTGCTCGCGGGCACCGACACGCTGGCGAGCGGCACCCCCGGCGGGTTGACCTCGACCGTGGTGGCCAGCCCGCCGTCGGCCGGCGCCAGCCGCTGGCGCGTCACCGCCCCGAAGAGGATCGACGCGGTGTTGCCCGCCTTCTGGGCGTCGGCCAGCGCCAGCGCGTAGGCGAGCGAGACGTCGCGGTCGATCGGGTGCAGCGCCGGCGTGACCGCCGCGAGCGCGGGCGCGTAGCCCACCGCGGGCATGCCGGCGACGTCGAAGCTGACCGACGAGCAGGCGGTCGCGCCCGCGGCGCAGCCGGCGGCAGCGAAGCGCAGCTGCGGGTACGCGCCCGCCGAGAACGACCAGGCGAGCAGCGACGCCGGCCCGCGCTGGGCCGAGCCGGTCGCGTCGACGATCGCAGAGGCGACGCCGAAGCGCCCGCCCGGGGCGTCGCCCGAGAGCGCGCCGAAGCTCGCGGCGCCGCGCGACCAGAGCTTCGTCTCGGTGCTGCCCGTCGCGTCGCGCTCGACGAGCGCGCCGAAGGGGGCGTCGGCCGCGCCGGCGATGGGCGCGAAGCCCACGACGTGCGTCGCGGTGGTCGCCTCGACGTTCGTCGGCACCTCGTTGCGCTCGGTCCAGAGCGTGCCGCCCGCGACCCACATCCCCACGCGCACGCCCCCCGAGGTGAAGAGCGTGGGCGCCATGCGGCGCGGGTCACCGTCGTGGGCCGTGCCGCCGAGCGAGACCGACTGGTGCAGCGCGAGCGTCGTCGGATCGACCGACACGAACCGCATGCCCCCGACGGTGGGCTCGACGTCGACCGCGACGAGCATCGTGAGGTCGGTCGCTCCCATCGCGAGCCCGGGCGTCGCGCGCACGCCGAGCCCGAGCGCGAAGGCCGAGAGCTCGGCGTCGGTGGGGTTGGCCGCGGAGTCGGCGGCGTAGACCCGCACGCGCGCGTCGGTCTGGTGGTTGGCCTTCTTGTACCAAGCGGAGAGGTAGAACGCCGTGTCGGTCGCGAGCACGACGGGCAGCCCGACGTCGTCGGCCTGCAGCACGACCTGGGCCCCCTCGCTCTCGGCGAAGAGGCCGAGCCCGTGCCAGCCCGTGCGGGGCTTGCAGGTCTGCGTCGCCGGGTCGCACACGTCGACCGTGCACGCGTCCCCCTCGTCGCAGTCGGCGTCGAGCGCGCAGGGCTTGCCCAGCTCGATCGCGTCGGCCGCGTCGGCGTCCGCCCCCGCGTCCGCCGCCACGTCGCCGTCGAGACTCGCGTCCCCCGCGCCCGCGTCGTCACCCGGCGCGGCCGGGTCTCCCGCCTGCAGCGCGTCGAAGTCGAGCAGCGCCGTGCACCCGGCCCCTGCCGCAGAGGCAGCGAGCGCCGCGAGCAGGGCCCGCCGAAGGGTCAGAACCGCCACGTGGCCTCCACCTGCGCGGCGCGGGGCAGCGCGGCTGCGCGCACCTGGGGCAGCGCCGAAGCCTGCGCGGGGGCGCCCGCGCCGAACCAGAGCACCGCGCCGACCCCGACGCCCACGACCGCGAGCCCCGTCAGCACGTCGCTCGCGATGGCCCACGAGCGCGGCCCCGCCACGTCCGCGTCCGAGCAGCGCGGCGCGCAGGTCGAGTCGGCCTGGTCGTAGCGGCTCTTCGCGACGAGCCCGGTCACGACGGCCCCGAGCGCCAGCGCTCCCCCCGCGCCGAGCGCGAGGTACGCCGGTCCCCGCGCGGGGTGCGTCGGCCGCGCGGGCGCGGGAGCAGGTGCGGGCACGGGCGAGGCCGCCGCGGTCGCCGACGGCGCGGAGATCGCCGCGCTCGCCGAGGGCGCCGGGGCGACGGCCGCCGCGACGCGGCGCCGCTCCAGGTTCGCGATGCGCGCCTCGACGGTCGACCGGCCGGAGGCGAAGGGTGCGGCGCGGAGGTAGCCTCGCAGCGCGTCGATGGCCGGGTCGAGCTTTCCCATGCGCTCGTAGACGGTGGCCAGGTCGAGCAGCAGCGGCGCGCGCTTGGAGAGCTCGTAGGCGGCCTTGAACTCGCGCAGCGCCGCCTCGTAGTCGCTGCGCTGCAAATAGGCCGCGCCGGACTCGAAGTGGCGCCGGGCGAACTCGTCGTCCGACTGGGCCGCCGACCAGGGGGCCGAGGCCGACACCAGGGCCACCACCGCTCCCGCGAGCGCTGCGCGCGCCGTGCGCGGGCCTCGCGTCCGTACTCCGTCGCTCATGCGCGGCGCAGCATACACCGGCCCCGCGCACGGCGACGCGACGCCCTCGTCGTTTCGACCCCCCCGGCCGCGCGCCGTTGTGCTAACCGGGGGCCGCCCGCCATGCCGAAGAGAACCGATCTGCGCAAGATCCTCGTCGTCGGCTCCGGTCCCATCGTGATCGGGCAGGCGTGCGAGTTCGACTACTCCGGCACGCAGGGCGCGAAGGCCCTCGCCGCCGAGGGTTACGAGGTCGTCCTGGTCAACTCGAACCCGGCGACGATCATGACCGACCCGGGCCTCGCGGGTCGCACCTACGTCGAGCCGCTCGAGCCGGCCACGCTGACGCGCATCCTCGAGCGCGAGCGCCCCGACGCCATGCTCCCCACGCTGGGCGGCCAGACGGCGCTCAACCTCGCGCTCGCCGTCGAGCACGACGGCACGCTCGCGCGGCTGGGCGTCGAGCTCATCGGGGCGAGCCCCGCGGCCATCCGCAAGGCCGAGGACCGCCAGCTGTTCAAGGACGCGATGGCCAAGATCGGCCTCGAGTGTCCGCGCTCGGGCCACGCGCACTCGGTCGCCGAGGCCCGCGCCATCGTCGAGGAGACGGGCTACCCCGCCATCCTCCGCCCGAGCTTCACCCTCGGCGGCTCCGGCGGAGACATCGTCTACCGGCCCGAGGACTTCGACACGAAGGTCGCCTGGGCGCTCGCGCAGTCGCCGACCCACGAGGTGCTCGTCGAGGAGAGCGTGCTCGGCTGGAAGGAGTACGAGCTCGAGGTCATCCGCGACAAGGCGGACAACTTCATCGTCGTCTGCTCCATCGAGAACCTCGACCCGATGGGCGTGCACACGGGCGACTCCATCACCGTCGCGCCCGCGATGACGCTCACCGACCGCGAGTACCAGCGGCTGCGCGACGCGTCGCGCGCCATCATGAGCGAGATCGGCGTCGAGACCGGCGGCTCCAACGTGCAGTTCGCCGTCGACCCGAAGACAGGCCGCTTCATCGTCATCGAGATGAACCCGCGCGTGTCGCGCTCGAGCGCGCTCGCGTCGAAGGCCACCGGCTACCCCATCGCGAAGATCGCCGCGAAGCTCGCCGTCGGCTACACGCTCGACGAACTCCAGAACGACATCACGCAGACGAGCGCGGCGTTCGAGCCGACCATCGACTACGTCGTCGTGAAGTGGCCGCGCTTCGCCTTCGAGAAGTTCCCCGGCGCCGAGCCCAGGCTCGGCACGCAGATGAAGAGCGTCGGCGAGGCGATGGCCATCGCCGCCACCTTCCCCGAGGCGCTGCAGAAGGCCGCTCGCTCGCTCGAGACGGGGCGCGACGGCCTGGTCAGCCTCCTCGGGCGCGTCGACTACGTCGAGCTCGCCGCGACCCCGGCGCACGCGCGCGACCTCGTCATGGAGGCGCCGCCCGAGCCCTCGGCGCGCGCGCCGCACCCCGAGCGCTCGCCGGCCGAGCTGCGCGCCGCGCTCGAGAAGCTCGTGCAGATCGCGACGCCCGACCGCCTGTTTTACGTCGCCGACGCCATGCGCGCGCCGGTCGCGATGAGCGACGACGAGCTGTACCGCCTGACCGCGATCGACCCCTGGTTCCTCGCGCAGATCCGCCGCATCGTCGACGCCGAGGCGCGCCTCTCGCTCGAGCCCGGCGCGCTGCGCGACGCCAAGCGCCTCGGCTTCAGCGACGAGCAGATCGCCGCGGGCGCCGGCACGACCGCCGCGCTCGTGCGCCGCGCGCGCGACGACGCGAAGCTCGCCCCCGTCTACCGCCGCGTCGACACCTGCGCGGCCGAGTTCGTCGCGCACACGCCCTACCTCTACTCGACCTGGGAGAGCGACAGCGAGAGCGCGCCGAGCGACAAGAAGAAGGTCCTCATCCTCGGCGGCGGGCCCAACCGCATCGGCCAGGGCATCGAGTTCGACTACTGCTGCGTGCACGCCGCCTTCGCCCTCCGCGAGATGGGCCTCGAGACGGTGATGGTCAACTGCAACCCCGAGACGGTGTCCACCGACTACGACACCTCGGACCGCCTCTACTTCGAGCCGCTCACGTTCGAGAGCACGCTCGCCATCTGCGAGGAGGAGGCCAAGAGCGGCCAGCTGCTCGGCGTCATCGTGCAGCTCGGCGGCCAGACGCCGCTCAAGCTCGCCGTCCCGCTCGCAGCCGCCGGCATCCCGCTGCTCGGCACCAGCGCCGACGCCATCGACCGCGCCGAGGACCGCGGGCGCTTCGACGCCCTGCTCTCCAAGCTCGGCATGCGCCGCCCGCGCGGCGGCACCGCGCGAGGCGTCGCCGAGGCCTTCCGCGTCGCGCGCGAGCTCGGCTACCCCGTGCTCGTGCGCCCCTCGTACGTGCTCGGCGGGCGCGCGATGATGATCTGCCACTCCGACGACGACCTCGAGGCCTACGTCGCGCTCGCCGTCGAGGCCGCGCGCGAGGCCGGCACGCAGACGATCCTCGTCGACGAGTACCTGCGCGACGCCATCGAGGTCGACGTCGACAGCCTGTCGGACGGCCACCGCGTGGTCATCGGCGGCGTCATGCAGCACATCGAGGAGGCCGGCGTGCACTCGGGCGACTCGACGAGCGTGCTGCCGCCGCACTCGCTGCCCGCCCCCGTCATCGCGGCCATCGAGGAGCAGACGCGCCAGATCGCGCTCGAGCTCGGCGTCGTCGGGCTGATGAACGTGCAGTTCGCCGTCAAGGGCGACGCGGTCTTCGTGCTCGAGGTCAACCCGCGCGCGTCGCGCACGGTGCCCTTCGTCTCCAAGGCGAGCGGGCGACCGCTCGCGAAGATCGCCGCCGCGCTCATGGCGGGCAAGACGCTCGACGAGCTCGGCATCGACGACCTGCCTCCGCCGCGCCACGTCGCGGTCAAGGAGTCGGTGTTCCCTTTCGCCAAGTTCCCCGGCGTCGACACCATGCTCGGCCCGGAGATGCGCTCGACGGGCGAGGTCATGGGCATCTCGACGACGTTCGCGCGCGCGTTCGGCAAGTCGCTGCTCGCGTCGGGCGTGCACCTGCCGAGGTCCGGGCGAGCGTTCGTCTCGGTCAAGGACGACGACAAGTCCGCCGCCTGCGTCGTCGCGCGCCGCCTCTCGGCGCTCGGCTTCCAGATCGTCGCGACCGCCGGCACGGCGGCCGCGCTCGAGCGCGCGCGCATCCCCGCCGAGATCGCGCGCAAGGTCGGCGACGGCTCGCCGCACATCGTCGACAGCATGCGCGGCGGCGAGATCGCGCTCGTGGTCAACACCACCGTCGGCGCCAAGGCGATCCGCGACAGCTACTCGCTGCGTCGCCAGGCGCTGCTGGCCAACATCCCCTACTTCACGACGATGTCGGCCGCCCTCGCGGCGGTCGAGGTCATGGAAGTGTCGGCCGACTCCGGCGGCGACGCGGGCGACGACGTCCGCAGCCTGCAAGAGTGGCACGCCGACTGAGCGCGTCGGTCCCAGCGGCGAGGCTCACCGCTCGAACGCGAAGCCCGGCCTCACCGCTCACCACTCGAACGCGAACGCGCGCTCGTCGCCCGACGCGGCGAGGGCCACCTTCGCGTCGAAGCTGCGCCCCCCGACGCGCGCGCCGAGGCGCACGAGCACCGGCGGCGTCGCCTGATCGAGCCGCGCGAGGCGCACGACGACCCTCCACGTGCCGCGCGGCGGCGGCCCCTCGCCGTCGTAGAAGACGTTCTCGAGGCTCTGGCCGTGGCAGCCGTCCCCCTCGCGCCCCGAGCAGGCGCGATCCATGCGCACGCCCGACGCCGTCGCCTCGCCGGGGCGCGGGGTCTGCCCCGCCGGGTCGCTCACCACGAGGTCGACGTCGGCCGGCGCGCTCCACGCCGCCGCGAACTGCACGAGCCCGGTGTGGAGGCCGCAGCCCTCGTCGATGACGCCGTTGCAGTTGTCGTCGACCGCGTCGAAGCAGCGCTCGATGCCCGTCGGCGTGCACGTCGCGTCGACGTCCACGCCAGCGGGCGCCGCCGCGAGTCGCGCCGCGGGCGCGGCCTCGGTTCGCGGGGGCGGCAGCGGCGGCCTGCAGCCGACGAGCGCCAGGGCGAGCGCGAGGCCGGCGGCGCGGATCACTTCTTCGCGGCCTGCCCCTCGGCCGGCGCCGCCGGCAGCCCCACGCTCTCGAGCGGCGGGGGGTTGAGCAGCTCGAAGAACGCGCGGCGCGCGAGCTCGCCCGTCTCGCCCGCCTCGCGGCGCAGGGCCATGAGCGCGCCCTGCTCGCTCATGAACTTGAGCGTGCGGATCGCCCCCTTCTTCGCGGCCGAGTCGCCCTTCTTGGCGGCCTCGACGAGGCGGCAGCGCAGCACGACGCGGGTCATCGAGTGCGGCCCGTTGTCGAAGTCCGAGTTGGCGAGGTGACGCTGCAGCAGCGCGCGCGCCCAGACCTGCGGCGTCTCGCGCACGCGCACGCGCGCGAGCGCCTCGCTCGTCTCGACCCAGCGGTACAGGCGCCCCTTGGTGAAGTCCTCGTCGCTGATGTAGCCGAACGACCGCTGGTAGATGTCCTTCAGCTCGTCGAGCGCCTCCTTCGGGAAGTCGGCGTACTGCGCGACGACGCGCGTCGCGGCCTCGGTCGAGCCGCCGAGCACGATCGCCAGCGCGGCGTCCTCGCGCGCGTCGGGGTCACCGAGCTTGGCCATCAGCGCGGCCTCGGTCTTCGCGTCGACGCCCGCGAGCCCGATGGCGCGCGCGGCGCGGTGGCGAAGCTCCACGTCGAGGTTCTTGTCGAGCAGATCGACGAGCGTCGCGCTGACGTTCGGCGTCGCGCGGTGCGTGAGCGCCTCGAGGTAGCAGCGCTCGATGATCTGCTTCTTCGGGTCCTTGGACTTGAACTCGTGCACCTTGCGGCCGATCTCGGCCATGTTCTCGTCGGTCGCGACCCAGGGCAGCGCGAAGCACGCCTCGTCGCGCGCCTGCTCGTTCTCCATCGGGTCCTCGATGAGCTTCACGAGCAGCGGGAACGCCTTGGGGTCCCCCCACTGCGCGAAGCCGTCGGCGGCCCCTACCTCGACGGCGCGCACCGCCATGCCGAGCATCGCGGTGCCCGAGCCCATGAGCGCGTCCATCGTCATGTCGATCTTCGGGTCGCGGCGCTTGAGCCCCTTCTCGAGCGTCGCCCAGCTCGGCTGGTCCTTCAGCCAGCCGACGTAGCGCATCGCGCTCTGCGCGATCTCCCACTCGTAGGGCATCGGAGGCTGCTGACCCTCCTTCGGCAGCGCCACGGTGGGGTCGGCCCACTTGCGCAGCGCGACGATGTCCTTGGTCGAGCCCGTGACGGCGAGCACGCGCAGGCCGTTGGAGTGCGGCTCGGGGTGCTCGTGCAGCCAGCCGATGACGGCGTCCTCGGTCTTGGCGCGGATGTCGTCCTTCGCCTCGGGGTGCAACACCGCGAGGTCCGCGAGCATGCGGGCAGAGACGACGCGCTCCTTGTCGTCGCGCTTCATCATCTTCTCGTAGTCGTTCGCGTCCGTGTAGACCTTGAGCGGGCTCATCGTCAGCCGCTCGGCCAGGTACGGCACCGCGCGCAGATCGCCCACCTCGGCCATGCGCAGCGCAGCCGCGGTCTGCCAGTGGTGGTGCGGCGCGGGGGTCGAGGCGAGGTACTTCGCGAGCGAGTCGCCCACGCGCGGATCGGAGAGCTTCTCGAGCAGGTCGAAGATCTGCTTGGTCTGGTGCCAGGTCGTCTCGACCTTGTCCTTGCCCACCGTCGAGAGCGCGAGCACGAGGCCCTCGCCGCCGATGCCGTTCTGCAGCGCCTCGAGGAACTTCTGTCGGCTGAGCTTGTCGGCCTTCGAGAGCGCCGCGACGAGCGGGCCGCGGGCGCGCTCGTCGGCGATCTTGCCGAGGCCCGTCGCGGCCTCGCGCGCGACGTCGATCGACTCGTCCTTCACGAGCGCGACGAGCGTGTCGGTGAAGCGCGGCTCGGCGTTCTTCGAGAGCACCAGCGCCACGAGCTGGCGCACCGACTCGCTCGGATCGCCGGCGAGCTTGGCGATCGTCTCGAGCGGCACGAGGCTCGCCATCGCCTCGGGGTCGAACGCCGGGCCGCCGCCGAGGCGCAGCACCTTGTGCAGGTGCCCCATGCGGTAGAGGCCGATCGCGCGGTCGAACACGCTCGGCTCGCGCAGCGCGATGAGCGCCCAGGCGATCTGCGGGCGGTCCGAGTCGTCGGCCTCGTCGAGCGCCTTGAGCAGCGCGGGCTTGGCCGCGTCGGCGGCGGGCGTGCCGTAGTGCGCGAGCACCTGCGCGGCCAGTCCGCGCACGCGGTGGTCGATCTGGCCGAGCGCGCGGATCGCGAGGTCGACGCCGCTCTTGTCGTCGGCCCACGCGATCTGCGCGAGGCCCTCGGCCTGAAGCTCGTAGTCGTCCGTCTGCGCGGCGAGATCGCGCCAGCGCGCGAGCCGCTCAGGCTGGCCGAGCACCCAGACGCCCTTCTTCTGCGCGACGATCTGGTCCATCGAGAGCTTGGACGCGTCGGTCTTGAGCGCGAGCAGCGCGAGCACCGAGCCGATGACGACGGCGCCGAGGGCCGCGAGCACGAACTTGGGGTTGAAGCGCCCCTTCTTGAAGTCGCCGTCGTACGGGCCGATCGGTCCGCCACCACCGCCGGCGGCGCCACCACCGCCCGGAGGGTCGGCGGGCAGATCGTCGTCGTCCGGCGGCCACTTCTTCGCCTCGAGGCGATCGCGGCGCGGCGACGCGGGCGGCAAGCTCTTCGTTTCGGGGGAGCGGGAAGGCGTCGGGTCGAGCATGGTGCGGGTCCTCGGAGGGGGCG
The DNA here is from genome assembly GCA_903893335.1 of uncultured delta proteobacterium. Taxonomy (GTDB): domain Bacteria; phylum Myxococcota_A; class Polyangia; order Polyangiales; family Polyangiaceae; genus CAITLX01. Next base: position 13,258 of record CAITLX010000593.1, read on the forward strand.
CACGATAGCCCACACCGCGGCCGCGCGGCGAGAGTCGCGGCATGGGCGCGCATCGCGCCGACCACGCCGCCCCCCCGGGGTGCTAGGAACGGCGGCGGTGCAGTCCCCGGTCGCCCCCGACGACGCGCGCCGCACGGTCGTCCGCGCGACCGCCGTCACGCTCGCGGTCACCGGCGTGGTGACGGCGCTGTCGTACGGATTGCCCGCGCGCCACGGCGCGAGCGGCGTGGGCCTCGCGTTCCTCGCGGCGACCTTCTGGCTCGCGCTGCGCGGCGACGACGCGACCGTGCGCCGCTTCGGCCTCGCGCTCGGCGGCCTCTTCGACCCGGCGCCCCTCGACCCGCGCCGGCTGCTCGGCGACCTGGCGCGCGCGGCGGCCCTCGCGCTCGCGGTCTCGGCCGTCACGTTTCCCCCCTTCGTCGTCGGGTGGGTCCTGTGGTGGCGCCCCGCCGGGCACTTCGCGCTCGCGCTCCCGCCGTCGCTCGGCGACGAGCTGCTCGGCCAGCTGCTCGTCGTCGCGCTGCCCGAAGAGGCGTTCTACCGGGGCTGGTTGCTCGGCCGGCTCGACGAGGCCTGGCGCCCGCGCGTCCGCCTGCTCGGCGCCCGGCTCGGCCCGGGCGTCCTCCTGTCGTCGGCGCTCTTCGCGCTCGGGCACCTCGCGACCGACCCGCACCCCGCCCGCCTCGCCGTCTTCTTCCCCGCGCTCCTGTTCGCCTGGATGCGCGCGCGCTCGGGCGGAGTCGGCGCCGCCGTGCTCTTCCACGCCGCGTGCAACGTGCTGAGCGCGACCCTGGCGCGCAGCTACGGGCTGGCCCGCTGAGCGCTGGGCGACGGCCCCGACGACGGCGATGGCTTGACAGCCGCCCGCGCTTCGCCCATAAACCGCGCCCCCGCTTCTCCGGGGCCGGCAATTGTTCAGGGCTTCCCTGGGCAAGCCCCTTGGGAGAGCGTGGCCGAGGAGGCTCCTGTGCCCAAGATGAAGACCAACCGCGCTGCGGCAAAGCGCTTCCGGATTTCCGGAACCGGCCGCGTGCGCCGCCCGAAGTCGGGCGGAAACCACGGTATGCAGGAGAAGTCGCGCAAGCGGCTCCGCCGGCTCCGCAACAACGACATGGTCTCGAAGGCGTTCCAGAAGCGCATCAAGCTCATGCTCCCTTACGGTTGACGGAGGCCACCCATGCCGCGCGCAAAACGAGGATTCAAGGCCCGCCGTCGTCGTAACCGCATCCTGGACCACGCCGAAGGCTTCTGGGGAGGGCGCTCGCGCCTGTTCGCCGTCGCCATCGAGGTCGTCCACAAGGCCTGGCAGTACGCCTACATCGGCCGCAAGCTCCGCAAGCGTGACTTCCGCAAGCTGTGGATCGCCCGCATCAACGCGGCCGCCCGCATGAACGGCACGACGTACGCTCGCCTCATTGGCTCCCTCAAGGGCGCCAACGTGGAGATCGACCGCAAGATCCTCGCCGATCTCGCCGTGGTCGATCCGGGCGCGTTCACGGCGATCGCCAAGTTCGCCACGAAGTGACCCACGGGCCTCCCGGTGGGTGCTGACGCAAGCGGCGCAGTCCTGGAGATCGAGCAGGGCCTCACGGGGCTCGGCACGAGCTTCCGGGACGCGTTCGCTGCCGCACCCACCGAGCAGGCGCTGCGCGACGCGCACGCGCGCGTGCTCGGCAAGAAGGGCGACCTCACCGCGCTGCTCAAGCGCATGGGGGCCGTTCCGGCCGAGGCGCGCAAGGTGCTCGGCGAGCAGGTCAACGCGCTCAAGGCCGAGGTCGAGAGCGCGTTCGCCGCTCGCCTCGCCGCGCTCGCGCGGGCCTCGCGCGACGCCGAGCTCGCCGCGACGCCGTTCGACCTGTCGCTCCCCGCGCGCGTCGGCACGCCGCGCGGCCACGAGCACCCGATCGCGCGGGTGCGCGACGACCTCCTCGCCATCTTCCGCGACCTCGGCTTCGTCGTGGCGAGCGGCCCCGAGGTCGAGTTCGAGGCGAACAACTTCACGCGGCTCGGCTTCCCCCCCGACCACCCTGCCACCGACATGCAGGACAGCTTCTGGGTCAGCCCGGGCATCCTGCTGCGCACGCACACGAGCAACGTGCAGGTGCGCGAGATGATGAGCCGCCCGCCGCCGCTCGCGGTGGTGAGCGCCGGCGCGGTCTACCGGCGCGACGACGACGTCACGCACTCGCCGATGTTCCACCAGATCGAGGGCTTCCTCGTCGCCGAGCGCGTCAGCTTCGCCGAGCTCAAGGGCGTGCTCACCGCCTTCGCCGAGCGGCTGTACGGCCCCGGCACGCCGGTGCGGTTCCGGCCGAGCTACTTCCCCTTCGTCGAGCCGGGCGCCGAGGTCGACGTCGGCTGCGTGTTCTGCGCGCTGCCCGACGGCACCCGCGGCGGCTGTCGCGTCTGCAAGCACACCGGCTGGCTCGAGGTGCTCGGCTGCGGGATGATCCACCCCGTCGTGTTCGAGCACGTCGGCATCGACCCCGAGAAGTACACCGGCTTCGCGTTCGGGCTCGGCGTCGAGCGCGTGGCGATGCTGCGCTACGGCATCCCCGACATCCGCCTGCTGTTCGAGAACGACCCGCGCATGCTCGCGCAGTTCGGCTGATCGGTCGGCGCGCGGACGCGCGTCAGGTGAGGCGCACGACCTGATCGGCAACGCGCGCGACGTCGGGGTCGTGCGTGACCACGACGAGCGTGCGGCGGCCGCGCAGCGCCCGGAGCGAGGCGACGACGCGCGAGCGCGCGGCCTCGTCGAGCCCGACCGTCGGCTCGTCGACGAGCAGCACGGGCGCCTCGGACGCGAAGGCCCGCGCGAGGGCCACCCACCTGCGCTCGCCTCCCGAGAGCGCGCGCCCCGAGGCGCCCAGGCGCTGGGCGCCGAGTCGCTCGGCGAGGTCGGCGGCGCCGACGGCGTCGAGCGCGACGCGAACGAGGGACGCGTCGCCAC
>CAITLX010000594.1 GCA_903893335.1 uncultured delta proteobacterium
TAGAATGGCACGAAAATAGTTCAAGCTTCTTCAACCGCTGCAAGTTGAGTGGTAAATGCGTCAGCTGATTTGACGCCAGTTCCAATTGACAAAGCTGGCTCCGGGGGCGCGGGGGGCGACAAGGCGGGCGAGCCGCGCGTGCGGCGCGATTTCCCCGAGACGCTCTACGTCAACCCCGCGCTCATCACCGGGCCCGACGGGCGCGCCGAGGTCGATCTCACGATGGCCGACAGCATCACCGAGTGGCGCGTCTCGACCCTCGCCAACTCGGCGTCCGGGCGCCTCGGCGCGGGAGTCTCGGGCGTCACCGTGTTCCAGGACTTCTTCGTGGACGTCGCCTTCCCCGCGACGCTCACGCGCGGCGACGTCGTGAGCTTCCCCATCGCCGTCTACAACTACCTGCCGACGACGCAGAACGTCGCGCTCGAGCTGACCGCCGACACCTGGTACACGCCGCTCGGCGCGACCAGCCTCTCGGTCGACGTGCAGCCCGGCGAGGTCGCGGGCGTGCGCTTCCCCGTGCGCGTCGACGAGGTCGGCCTGCGCACCCTCGTGGTCAAGGCGCGCGGGCAGGCCGCGTCCGACGCCGTCGCGCGCACGGTGCGCGTCGTGCCGGACGGCAAGCTCGTGTCCGACGCGCGCTCGGGCTCGGCCGCGCCGGGGGTGCTCACGCAGAGCGTCTCCTACCCCGCCGGCATGGTGCCCGGCTCCGCGCACCTGCTGCTGAGCGTCTACCCTGCATTCCTCTCGCAGGTCGTCAGCGGGATGGACAGCATGCTGCAAGTGCCCAATGGCTGCTTCGAGCAGACGACCTCGACGACGTGGCCGAACGTGCTCGTCGGCCGCTACATGAAGCAGACCGGCCAGCTCACGCCCGAGATCGAGATGAAGGCCGAGTCGCTCGTCTCGGCGGGCTACCAGCGCCTGCTGACCTTCGAGCACACCGGCGGCGGCTACTCCTGGTTCGGCGAGCAGGACCCGGCGCCCAACACCTCGGTCACCGCGTTCGGCGTCATGGAGTTCGCCGACATGGCGAAGCAGTACACGGTGGACGACGCGATGCTCGCGCGCACCGTGCAGTGGCTCGTCGGCAGGCAGCAGGCCGACGGCTCGTGGACGGGCGAGCAGACCGAGTTCTTCTCGTTCCAGACGAGCGCGTCGCGCAACACCGCGTTCGTCGTCTGGGCGCTCGCGAGCGCGGGCTACACCGGTCCCGAGCTCGCCAAGGGGCTCGCCTACCTCGAGGCGCAGAGCGGCACGTCGTCGGACGCGTACACGCTGGCGCTCGTCGCCAACGCCGCGGTCGCCGTCGCGCCGAACGGCGCGTTCGCCGCGGGCCTGCTCGCGGACCTCGACGCGGCCAAGATCGTCGAGGGCGAGAAGGTGCACTGGGGCGCGGAGACGGACCAGACCAACTTCTACGCCACCGGCTCCGACGCCGTGATCTCGACGACCGCGCTCGCGGCGCACGCCCTGCTGCAAGGGGGCGCCTTCGGCCAGACGACGGCCGGCGCGCTCGAATACCTGGTAGGCTCGCGCGACGCGATGGGGAACTTCGGCTCGACGCAGGCGACGATCTGGACGCTGCGGTCGCTGTTGCTCGCGGCGAGCAAGGGCACCGAGGCGGCCATCGGCACGCTCGGCGTCGAGGTCGACGGCGCGCCGTACGCGTCGCTCGCGCTCACGCAGGACCAGTCCGACGTGACCTCGACCGTCGATCTCTCGACGGCCGCGCTCGTCGGTGACCACCAGGTGAAGCTCACCTTCGTGGGCACCGGCAAGCCGAGCTACAACCTCGTCACGAGCTACAACGTCCCGTGGGCCGGCAGCGTCGAGCCGCAGGGGCCGCTGACCATCGACGTCGCGTACGACCGCACCTCGCTCGCGATGGACGAGACCGTGCAAGAGACGGTGACGGTGACCAACACCACCGCGGTCACCCAGCGCATGGTGCTCGTGACGCTCGGCGTCCCGCCGGGCTTCGAGGTCGTCGGCGACGATTTCCAGGACGACCTGACCGCGGGTCGCATCTCGAAGTGGGAGTCGACCGGGCGTCAGCTCATCCTCTACGTCACCGAGGTCGCCCCCTCGTCGGCGCTGGTCGTCGCTTACCGCCTGCGCGCGACGATGCCGGTGACCGTCGACGACGGCGGCGGCGAGGTTCACCCCTATTACGCTCCCTCCGCTCGCGCGACGGCTCCGTCGCAGAAATTGACGGTCGCCGCTCCGTGACGAAACTCCGCTTCGACGCCCAGCGGTCCGACATCCGCCTCCGCACCGTCGCCCAGGGGCTGCTCGCCTCGGTCGCGCACGATCTCGAGATCGTCGCGACGGGCGGCGGAGGCGAGGCCGAGACCGACTCCGGCGCCGCCGCGGTGCGCTTCCCCCTCGCGGGGCTACGGGTCGTCGGCGTGGTGCGCAAGGGCGCCGTCGACGGCTCGGTGCTCCGCCCCGACGAGTCCGCCGAGATCGAGCGGCGCATGCGCGAGGCGCTCTCGGGCACCACCGACATCGACGTCCACGGCACGCTCGGCAAGGGGGGCAGCGCCACGCTGCGCGTGCGCGTCGCGCAGCGCGAGGCGACGTGCCAGGCGACGCTGCGTCGCACCGACACCGACGGCAGCGTCACGCTCGTCGGCGCCGCCGACCTCTCACTCGCGGCGCTCGGCGTCGCGGCGCCCAAGGGCCCGCTCGGCGCCTTCCGCGTCGGCGACCGCGTGCAGGCCATCCTGCGCGTGGTCTTCGCGGCGCGCTGACCGAGCGCACCTCGCGGGTACGACGTGCCGTCCGCCCCGCCGCTCGCCACCGCCTCTGCGCGCGCCTGCGCGCTCGCGCTGCTCGTGGGCCTCGGGGGGGCGTGCACCGACGCCGACGTCGCGGCGGCGGCGGCGCCCGACCTGCCCGAGACGAACGACCCGCCGTACGTCGCGCCCGCCGAGTCGTGCAACCCGGTGCGCCTCGACGCGATCCGCGCCTTCGACGCGTGCTCGACCGGCGGCGGCGTGTTCGGTGCGTGGACGATCGACGAGCGCGGGTTGCCCGCCTACGACTACGGGCTCGACCAGCACGCGGACGCGCGCGCCGCGTTCTTCAACACCGAGGGGCTCGACCGGCGCGATCACCTGTTCTCGTTCGGCAACGCGCGCGTCGTCGCGCTCCTCTCCAACGACGGCGAGGTGCAGGTCGTCAGCCAGGACCGCGGCCCCACCCTGCTCGACGCGCTCGACCCGCCGAGCCACGCGTACGGCGGCGGCTTCAGCTTCGTCGACGATGGCGAGGCGACGTGGTGCAGCGCGTACGCCTACCGGCCGACGCCGGCCCGCACGCGGCGCCGCTTCGGCGTCGACGGCGCGGAGACCGAGACGGTGCACCACGGCGTCTCCGTCTCGCGGCGCCTCTCGTCTCCCCCCGGCGACGCGGCCCTCGTCATCGACGAGGTGACGCTCGAGAACCGCTCGGGCGCGCAGAAGGCCCTGCGGCACTACGAGTACTGGGACGTGCGACGGCGCCCGATCGAGATCGACTGGGCGGTGTCGGGCAAGCCCGTGGCGAGCTTCCCCGGCGACGCGCGGGCCGCGCGCGACGCGCGCAACGCGCTCTTCGACGAGTCGGTGTCGTGGGACCCCGCCGCGCGCGTGCTCGCGCTGCGGCGCGCGTACTCCGGCGGCGACGCGCGCCCCGCGCGCGAGACCGCGAGCGCGGAGGACCTCTACCCGGGCGATCCCTTCGTCGCGGTGCTCGCGGGCGACGTCGCCGACGTCTACACCGACGACTCCTCGTTCTTCGGCGACGGCGACGCTCGGGCGCCTGCCGCCGTCGTCGCGCGCGCCGCAGGCGACGGCACGAGCGGCGGCCCCCTCGGCCCGGCGCGCAGCGGGCAGGGGCAGCCGCGCATGCTCACCGTGCGCTCCGATCTCACCCTCGCCCCAGGCGAGAGGCGCACGCTGCGCTTCGCGTACGGCTGGGCGCGCATGGGCGAGCCCATCGCCCTCGACCCCGCGCTCGCCGACGCCGCGCTCGATCTGCGCGCCGAGTCCGACCGGGCGCTCGCGCCGCACTTGCTGTACTTCGGCGCCGACCGCGACCCGGTGCTGCACCGCGAGCTCGCGTGGCACGCGTCGCAGCTCGAGGCCTCGGTCGGGGTGCGCGACTACCTCGGCGGGCACGTCGTGCCGCAGGGCTCGGCCTACCTCTACCTGCACGGCGCCGACGGCGCCGCGCGCGACTTCGCGCTCTTCTCGGTGCCGCTCGTCTACACCCACGCGTCGCTCGCGCGCGAGGAGCTCGGCGTGATGATGGGCATGCAGCGCGCCGACCAGCGCCGCTTCCTGTACGCGCTCGTCGGCCACGGCATGGTGGACGACGCGCTCGGGCTCCACGCGCAGCCGAGCGACCTCGACCTCTTCTTCCTCTGGGCGCTCGGCGAGTACGTCGGCGCCACGGGAGACGAGGCTTTCCTCGACGCGCCCGCCCCCTACTGGCCGCGCGACGCCGTCCCGGGCGCGACCGTGCTCGGGCACGCGCGCGACGCGGTGCGCCACCTGCTCGACGTCGTCGGCACCGGGCCCCACGGCCTCGTGCGCATCGGCGACGGCGACTGGAGCGACGGCGTGGTGATGCGCGCCAAGGATCGCGCGCTCGCGATCGAGCACGGCGAGAGCGTGCCCAACACGCAGATGGCCATCGCGGTGCTCCCGCGCGTGGCGCGCCTGCTCGCGACGCGCGACGCGGCGCTCTCCGCGGAGCTCGACGGCGCGGTCGCCGCGCTCCGCCCGGCGCTGGCGTCGGCCTTCACCGGGGCGTTCTACGGCCGCGCCTTCTTCGGCGACGGCGTGCTCGCCGGCGCCGACGCGCCGGACCTCGAGGCGCAGGTGTGGGGCCTCATCGGCGCGTCGTTCCCCTCCACGACGGCCCGCGACGCAGCCATCGCCCGCATCGGCGCCGACCTCGACGACCCCTCTCCGACCGGCGCGACGCTCACGCCCGGCGGCGAGGTGTGGCCTGCGGTCTCCGGCCTGCTCTCGTGGGGCTACGCGCAGAGCGACCCCGAGCGCGCCTGGCGACACCTCGCGCGCAACACGCTGGCGGCGCACGCGACCGCGTTCCCCGCGCTCTGGTACGGCATCTGGAGCGGCCCGGACGGGATGCAGGGCGTCGGCGGCGATCGCCCCGGCGA
>CAITLX010000595.1 GCA_903893335.1 uncultured delta proteobacterium
CTTCGCGCTCGTGTTCGACGCCGCGCTCGCGAGCCGCGAGCCGACGGGCTCCCGCGTCTGGGCGCTCGCAGCGCTCGGCGGCCACGGGCGACACGCCTACGTCGCGCTCGATCTCCCCGCGTCGCTCGCACAGGACGCGCTCTCTCGCCTCGCCCGCTGAACCTCGCCCCCCGCGGTACGACCATGCGTGATCTCTTCTTCCTCGTGCTCTTCTCGCTCGCCACGCTGCCGGGCGTGCGCTCCCCGCTCGGGGCCGCTCCCCCGAGCGACCGCGTCATCGGCGTCGCCGAGGCCACCGTGGCGCCGAGCCTGATGTTCCACGGCTCGGCCGTGCGCGGGATCGCCGAGCTTGCGCCCGGGCACGCGCGCACGCGCGTGACGAGCGAGGCGCCGCAGGTCTTCGCCACGCCGCACATGGATCTCGCGTCGATCTTCATCGTGCGCTGGGACGACTCGTGGGCAGGCGCCGGCCGCTTCTCCGACGCAGGCCCGTTCGCGTTCTACTGCAAGGACGAGCGGCGCTTCACCGACGCCGACAAGGGGGGCAGCGTCTACGCCGTGCCGAGCGTCGGGTTCGTCTCGCACCTCGAGCGGGGCCTCGGCGCCAACGAGTGGTCCACGACGACGCCCGCGCCGGTGCTCGCGCACTTCGACTACGCCTCCGCGCTCGACGCGATGCTCGCGCTCGGCGTGCAGGTCTACTTCGTCGGCGACGCCGAGTTCGCGCGCATCAAGGCCTCGCCCGACCGGGGGCGCGCCGTGCTCGCGTCGCTCACGTCCGAGAACCAGAGGCGCCGCCGCAACGTGCGCCCCCTCGCCGACGCGCCCGCGCCAGACGCGGGCCGCGCGCGCTGAGCGCCCTCAGTCGTCGCCGCCGAGCCGCTCGTACTCCTCGGGGGCGAGGTTGTCGAAGCGGGTGCACGACGCGGTGAAGCGCACGCGCACCTTGCCCGTCGGCCCGTTGCGCTGCTTGGCGACGATGAGCTCGGCGAGCCCGCGCTTCTCGGCGTCGTCGCGGTCGTAGTAGTCCTCGCGGTAGATGAAGATGATGTTGTCGGCGTCCTGCTCGATGGCGCCCGACTCACGCAGGTCCGACAGCTGCGGGCGCTTGTCCTTCGTCGCGCGCGTCTCGACCGCTCGGTTGAGCTGCGAGAGCGCGATGACCGGCACCGACAGCTCCTTCGAGAGCCCCTTGAGCCCGCGCGAGATCTCGCTGATCTCCTGCTCGCGGCTGGAGGCCCCCTGCCTGCCCTGCATGAGCTGGAGGTAGTCGACCACCACGAGCCCGACGCCCGGACCGCGGCGGTCGCCCTGCAGGCGGCGCACCTTCGCGCGCAGCTCGAGCAGCCCGAGCGCGGGCGTGTCGTCGATCCACATGGGGCGGCGAGCGAGGTCGGACGCGGCCCGCGTCAGCGCCTGCCAGTCGCGCGCTTGCAGGTGCCCCGAGCGCATCTTGCTGACGTCGACGCTCGCCTCGCTGCACAGCATGCGGCTGCCGAGCTGCTCGCGCGGCATCTCGAGCGAGAAGACGATGACGCCCGCGCCGAGCTGCTCGGTGCGCTCGCCCCCCTGCTCGGACACGACCTCGCGCGGCTGCGCGACGTGCGCCGCGATGTTGAGCACCAACGACGTCTTGCCCATGCCGGGGCGCGCCGCGACGATCGTCAGCTCGCCGGGGTGCAGGCCGGCCGTCATGCCGTCGAGGCGGTCGAAGCCCGTCGAGAGCCCGGTGATCTTGTCGCCGCGCTTGAGCTGCGCCTCGAGCTGCTTGAAGACGGTCTCGACGACCTCGCGCACCGGCTGCACCGCCGACGCGCTGTTGGTGCGCGCGATGTCGTAGACGGACTGCTCGGCGTGATCGACGAACTCCTGCACGTCGGCGACCTCGGCGTAGCCCTCGGCGGCGACGCGCTGGCAGGTCGCGATGAGCTGGCGCAGGCGCCACTTCTCGCGGACGATCGTGGCGTAGGCGGCGACGTGCGCGACCGCTGGCACCGAGTCGGCGATCTGGTTGAGGTACGCGACGCCGCCCATCTGGTCGAAGCGACCCGCGTCGCGCAGCCAGCGCGCCACGGTGACGACGTCGATCGGCGTGCCCTTCTCGGCGAGCTCGCAGGCTGCCTCGTAGATGCGCCGGTTGGCCTCGCTGTAGAAGTGCTCGGCGCGCAGCGTCTCGAGCACCTCGTCGAGCGCCGAGCGCTCGAGCAAGACGGCGCTGATGACCGCCGCCTCGGCGTCGAGGTCGTGCGGCGCGACGCGCCCCTCGGCGCTGGGCGGTCGCCGATCGCTGTCTCTGCCCTGGTATCCGGAGCCGTTTCTCATCGACCACCTTCAGCCGGCCACCGCTCGAGGGTAGCCGGGAAAGAGCCAGCCCGGAAACGCGTACGCCCCGGGACCCACAAGAGCCCCGGGGCGCCGTGCCCGTGCGACGTCGGGCCGAGGCGCGAGGCTCCCGAGAGAGCCGCGCGCCCCGCGTGTCGCATCACTGCTTGATGACCTCGACCTTGATGGTCGCGACCACGTCGGCGGCGAGCTTCACGGTCACCTCGTGCGTGCCGATCGTGCGGATCGGATCGCCGAGCGCGATCTTCTTCTTGTCGACGACATGCCCCGCGGCCGCGAGGGCCTCGGCGATGTCCTTCGTGGTCACCGACCCGAAGAGGCGGTCCTCGTCGCCCACCTTGCGCTGGAGGCGCACGGTGAGGGCTCCGAGGGTGCCCTGGGCGTTGACCGCGTCGGCCTTGGCCTTGGCGGCGCGGGCCGCGGCGGCGCGCTGCTCGTGCTCGACGCGCGTCACGTTGCGGGCCGTGGCCGGCACCGCGAGCGCACGCGGGACGAGGAAGTTGCGGGCGTAGCCCGGCCGGACGCGCACGAGGTCGCCCGACTTGCCGAGGTTCTGCAGGTCCTCCTGGAGGATCACTTGTACGAACGCCATGACGAGATCCTTTCAGGTGGTGATGGTGAAGGGGAGCAGCGCGATGGTGCGCGCGCGCTTGATGGCGAGCACGACCTTGCGCTGGTGCAGGGCGCAGTTGCCCGAGATGCGACGGGGGACGACCTTGCCGCGCTCGCTCACGAAGTAGCGCAGCGCCTGCGGGTCCTTGTAATCGATGATGGTGGCCTTGTCCGCGCAGAACTTGCAGATGCGCTTGCGCGCGCCGCGACGACGCCCGGGGGCGTCCGCGTTCAGGTCCGGCGTGCGGCCGAAGTCCTTGTCCTCGCCGATTTCGATGTTGCGCTGGCTCATCGTCACTTCTCCTCGGTCTCGGCGGCTTCAGTCGCCTCGGGCTCCGCGACCACGTCTTCGACGACGGGGCGCTCGTAACGCTCGCGCGAGTCGTCCACGACAAGACCGAGCGAGCGCTCGATCGACTCGTCGCCGTCGTCCTCGGGCGCAGCCTCGATGCGGCTGAACTTGATCTCTTCCGGGTCGACCGTGACCGACTCGGGCTCGACCTCGGTGCGCAGCAGCACCGTCTGGAACTTGAGCACGGTGTCGAGCATGCGCAGGTTGCGCTCGATCTCGGTCACCGCGGCGCCGCCGCCGAGGTACTTGAGGTAGAAGTAGACGCCGCGCTTCTGCTTGGCGACGTCGTAGGCGAGGCGACGACGGCCCCAGGTCTCGACCTTGACGAGCTTGCCGTGCTCGCGCACGACGACGTCGGCGATGCGGCCAGCCACCTTGTCGGCGGTGTCGGGGTCGACGTCCTGACGCAGGACGTAGATGGTCTCGTATTCGCGCAAGCGCGCGACTGCGGTCTCTGTGGTCACGTGAAAGTTCTCCTCTCGGACATGAGGCCCCGCGGACATACGCCGCGGAGCAAGGAGCCGCCCGACGAAGATCGTCGTTCGGCGCGAGCCGGGCCACATTGCCCGGCACACGTTCTGGGGGTCAGCCGGGCATCACCCCGGCGACGGGGTGGGCGCGGCGGGACGAGCCCGCGCGCTCACGCTCTTTTGGGCGGGTGTTCGCCTCGTTCATGGCGCGCTCGAGGCCGACGGCGATGACGCGCTCGACGCACGCGGCGGCCTTCGCGACGACGTCGGGCACGCTCGCGCGCTCGACGCCGTCGAACGCCGAGAGCACGAAGTCGGCGACCTCGCCGCGGAAGCCCGCGGGGGGGCGGCCGATGCCGACGCGCACGCGCGCGAAGTCGGGCGTGCCGAGGTGCTGGAGCAGCGAGCGCAGGCCGTTGTGGCCCGCGTGGCCGCCGGAGAGCTTGAGCCGGACCTCGCCGAACGGGAGATCGAGCTCGTCGTGCAGCACGACGATGTCGCGCGGCTCGACGTGGAAGAACGCCGCGGCCGGCTGCACGCTGCGCCCCGACTCGTTCATGAACGTCTCGGGGCGGAGGAACACGCAGGCGCGACCGCCGAGCGTGCCCCGCGTCCACTCGCCCGAGAACTTCTTCTTCCACGCGTCGGCCGACGCACGACGCGCCAGCTCGTCGAGCGCCATCCACCCGACGTTGTGTCGGGTGGACGCGTACTCGCGCCCCGGGTTTCCGAGGCCGACGACGAGGAGAGGAGAGTCCGGCATGGCAGGCGCGTGGACTTGGGGGCCGCGAGGCCCCCGTCACGGTTACTTCTTCTTGTCCTTGCCGGCGGGAGCGGCCTTCTCGTCCTTCTTGGCGGCGGCTGCGGGCGCGGCGCCCGCGGCGGCGGCAGCCGGAGCGGCTCCCGGCGTGCCCGTCGCTGCGACGTCCTCGGCGCGCTCCTTCTCGGGAGCGACGACGCCGGCGACCGTCTGGTCGGCCGGGAGACGGACGCTCACGCCCTCGGGGAGGGCGAGCTCGGAGGCCTTGACGTGATCGCCGAGGCCGAGGCTCGAGATGTCGTGCTCGATGAGCAGCGGGATCTTCTCGGGCAGGCAGCGAAGGGGGAGCGCGCGGTAGACCTGGCGCATGATGCCGCCGAGCACGACGCCGGCTGCCTTGCCCTTGCAGATGAACGGCACCTCGACGTCGACGGGCTGGTCGAGCTTCACCTCGACGAAGTCGGCGTGCAGCAGGTCGCGCGAGATCGGGTGGAACGAGTAGTCGCGCACCATGACGGTGATGCGCTTGCCCTCGATGCCGAGCTCCACGACGGTGTTCTTGCCGAACGGCCCCTCGAGCACCGCGCGCAGCCCCTTGGGCGAGACGGCGAGCGACACGGGGGCGAGCTGCCGACCGTAGGCGATGGCGGGAATCTGCCCAGAGGCGCGAAGGCGCTTGGCGGGGCTCTTGCCGTGCTCGGTGCGGGCGGTAGCTTCGAGCTTGACGATCTCCATGACGAATCTCTCCGAGAGGTGCGCTCGCGTCAGATCAGATGAAAAGATCGCTGATCGAGTCGCTGTGGTGGATGCGGCGAATGGCCTCGCCGAGGAGGCGAGCGATGGAAACTTGGCGAATCTTGCCCGAGCGAATGGCCTCGGCAGAGAGGGGGATGGTGTTGGTGAAGACGACCTCGCGCAGCGGCGAGTCGATGATGCGCGCGACGGCGGGGCCCGAGAGCACCGCGTGCGTGGCGCAGGCCGAGACGCTCGTCGCGCCCTGCTCCATGAGCGCGCGGGCGGCCTGGCAGAGGGTGCCGGCGGTGTCGACCAGATCGTCGACGATGATGCAGTCCTTGCCGCGCACGTCGCCGATGAGGTTCATGACCTCGCTCTCGTTGGCGCGCTCGCGACGCTTGTCGATGATGGCGAGCGAGGCGCCGATGCGCTTGGAGTACGCGCGGGCGCGCTCGACGCCGCCGGCGTCGGGCGAGACGACGCACGCTGCCTCGCCGAAGTTCTTCTTGAGGTAGCCGTCGAGGAAGACCGGCAGCGCGAAGAGGTTGTCCGACGGGATGTTGAAGAAGCCCTGGATCTGGCCGGCGTGCAGATCGACCGACACGACGCGATCGACGCCGGCGGTGACGATGAGGTCGGCCACGAGCTTGGACGTGATGGGCGTGCGCGGGGCGGCCTTGCGGTCCTGCCGGGCGTAGCCGTAGTACGGGATGACCGCGGTGATGGAGCCAGCCGACGCGCGACGGAGCGCGTCGGACATGATGAGCAGCTCCATCAGGTTGTCGTTCACCGGCGAGCAGGTCGGCTGCACGATGTACGTGTCGACGCCGCGGACGTTCTCCTTGATCTCGCAGAACGTCTCGCCGTCGCTGAAGCTCGTGACGCGCGCCGTGCCGAGCGGCGTCTGCAGCACGTGCGCGATCTCCGCCGCGAGCGCGGGGTTCGCGTTGCCCGTGAAGATGCAGAGCTTCTTGAACACCGATCGCCTCCGGACCAAGCCCCCCTCGGACCCCACCCCCGGGCACCGCTGGAGCGGGCCAAGGCTGCGTTTGCGAAGGGAATTTCGCGATCACGCTCCGCTTGAGCGCACACCGCGAGGGGCCGGAGGCTTAGCAGCGGGCCCCGGGCATGTCAACGAGGGGCCTTCGCGAGCCCCGAGCGGCGTCAGCCGCCGGTGAAGGCAGCCTTGCGCTTCTCGAGGAAGGCCGCCATGCCCTCGCGCTGGTCGGCGCTGCCGAACAGCCCGCCGAAGGCCTGGGCCTCGAGCTCGTTGGCGACGGCCAGGTCGGCGTCGGCGCCGCGGAGCATGACGCGCTTGGCCTGCGCCACCGCGAGCGGCCCCTTGGAGGCGATCTTGTGGGCGACCTCGAGCACCTTCGCGCGCAGCTCGGCGTGCGGCACGACGGCGTTGACCAGCCCGATGCCGAGCGCGGCCTGCGCGTCGAGGATGTCGCCGGTGTAGACGAGCTCGCGGGCGCGGCCGACGCCGACGCGCCGCCCGAGCCGCTGCGTGCCGCCGAAGCCGGGGATGACGCCGAGGTTGACCTCGGGCTGGCCGAACTTCGCGCGGTCGCTCGCGTAGATGAAGTCGCACGCGAGGGCGAGCTCGCAGCCGCCGCCGAGCGCGAAGCCGTTGACCGCCGCGAGCACGGGGAACGGCGCGGCCTCGAGCAGCGCCCCGAGGCGGTGGCCCGTGTCGGACATCGCCTTGGCCTGCGCAGGCGCGAGCGCGCGCATCTCGGCGATGTCGGCGCCGGCGACGAACGCCTTGTCGCCTGCGCCCGTGAGGATGGCGGCGCGCGGCGGGGGCTCGCCCACCAGGAGCGCGTGGAACGCGGTGGTGAGCGCGCGCAGCACCGCGAGGTTGAGCGCGTTGAGCTTGTCGGGGCGGTTGATCGTGACGACGGCGACGGGGCCGTCGTGCTCGACCAGGACGAGCGGGCTTTCCATGGGTGGGGGCTCCGTGGGCGGGGGCTCAGCGGTCGAACGCGCGGCCGACCTTCTGGCCGTGGTCGTCGTAGACGTAGAAGCCGCGGCCCGTCTTCTTGCCGTACCAGCCGGCGGCGACGAGGTTTCGCAGCAGCGTGGCGGGGCGGTACTTGTCGTCGCCGAACTCGCGGTGCAGCACCTCGGCGATGTGCAGCAGCGTGTCGAGGCCGATGAGGTCGGCGAGCTCGAGCGGGCCCATCGGGTGGTTGAGCCCGAGCCGCGCGCCGAGGTCGATGTCCTCGGGGGTGCCGAGCCCCTCTTGCAGGGCGAAGCAGGCCTCGTTGAGGAACGGCACGAGCATGCGGTTGACGACGAAGCCGGGCTGGTCCTTCGACGTGATGACCGTCTTGCCCATGCGCAGCGCGAGGTCGCGCACCGTCTCGTAGGTCTCGCCGGAGGTCTGCACGGCGCGCACGATCTCGACGAGCTTCATGAGCGGCACGGGGTTCATGAAGTGCATCCCGATGACGCGGTCGGGGCGCGACACCGCGCCGGCCAGCTTCGTGATCGAGATGGACGAGGTGTTGGACGCGAGGATGGCCCCCGCCTTCATGGCCTCGTCGGCGGCGCGAAAGAGGCGCTGCTTGACCTCGAAGGCCTCGACCGCGGCCTCGACGACGATGTCGGCCTCGGCGAGCGCGCCGATGCCCGACGCCGGCACGAGCCGCTCGAGCACCTCGAGGCGCGCCTCGGCCGTGATCTTCCCCTTGTCGAGCTGCTTGGCGAGGATGGCCCCGATGAGGTCCTTGCCCTTCTGCGCGAGCTCCTGGCTCGCGTCGACCATCAGGACGCGGAAGCCTGTCTGCGCAGCGACCTGCGCGATGCCGCGCC
>CAITLX010000596.1 GCA_903893335.1 uncultured delta proteobacterium
AGCCACGGGCGGCGCGGGCGGTTCGGCCGGCACGGGCGCGACCGGTGGCGCGGGTGGAGCCGGCGCGACCGGCGGCGCCGGCGGGTCCGGCGGCGAGGGTGGCACGGGCGTCGTCGGCGTCCCCTGCGGCAACACGAACGTCGTCTGCGCGGCGGCCACCGAGACCTGTTGCCTGACCTTCGGCGTCGGAGGCGGAACGCTCGCGTGCAAGGCCGTGGGCCAGTGCGGCGGCGGCGGCTCGCTCTCGGTCGCGTGCGACGATCAGCACGACTGCCCCGGGCAGTTCTGCTGCGGCGCCTACAACGGCCGCTTCTACACCGACGTCGCCTGCCAGGACGCCTGCGCCGGCGCGAACCAGGGCAGCGTCGAGTTCTGCGACCCCACCCAGCCGACGCCGTGCCACTTCGGCGGCACCTGCCTGGCCAGCCAGCTTCTGCAGGGCGCGTTCGTCTGCCGCTGAGGTGCGTCCGAGCATTCGTCTGCCGCTGAGGTGCGTCCGAGCATTCGGCTGCGGCTGAGCGGCGCCAGAGCATTCAGCCTGCGGCTGAACGCTCAATCGTAGCGCTCGCCGTGCACACGCTCGCGCGGCAGCCCCAGCTGCTTGCGCGCGAGCTCGCGCACGGCCTTCACCATGCGCTCGAGCCCGCAGACGTACAGGTGCGGCTCGCCGGCGCCGGCGGCTTGCAGCTCGGCGAGCAGGTCGGCGACGTGCGCCTGCACCCAGCCGCGCCGGCCGGTCCAAGCGTCCGAGGGGCGCGAGAGGGTCGTCTCGAAGCGCACGTTCGGGTGCGCCGCGGCGAGCGCGGCCAGCTCGTCGGCGTAGAGGCGGTCGGCCTCGGTGCGCACGCCGAGCAGCAGGCACATCGGCGCCGGTGACCCGGCTGCGACGGCCGAGAGCAGCATCGAGCGCAGCGGCGTGACGCCCGTGCCCGTGCCCACGAGCAGCGCGGGGTGTGGCGAGGTCGCCTCGCGCGTGAAGAACCCCTGCGGGCCGACCGCCGAGAGCCGTGCCCCGACCGGCAGGTCGCAGAGGTAGCCCGAGCCGAGCCCGCCGCCGACGCGCGTCACGGCCAGGTCGAAGCGCGGCGAGCCGTCTGCGGCCGACGCGATGGAGTAGGCACGCCGGATCTCGCCCGAGGGCAGCGGCAGCACGAGGTTCACCCACTGCCCCGGCGCGTGGCCGACCGGCCGCCCGTCGTCGCGCTCGAAGGCGAGCCCGCGGACCGAGGGGGCCAGGTCGCGCGCGGCGACCAGCGTGGCGGCGAAGGTCTCGGGCAGCGGCATCGGTCGTCGCAGCATACGCGGGCACCGGGCCCCGCGTGCTACGGTGTCCAGTGGCGCCTCGATGGCGAAGACGCGCATCTTCTTCCCCCAGTCCACGGTCGACCAGGCGCTCGCGTATGGTCGCGCCGTGTTGACCGACGACGAGCTCACGTGGCGCCCCGACGCGACGCGCTGGCGGGTGGTCCCGGCGCTGCACGTGCTGCGCGAGACGACCGGCGTCGGCGACGCCTTCGAGCTGGTCGGCAAGGTCAAGAGCCGCGCGTTCCTCGACGCGCTCGACGCGACGCTCGACGCGGCGCGCATGCGCATCGGCGCCGCGCGCTACGACGTGGTGCCCGGCTGGCTCGGGGTCGCGCGCCTCGCCGGGGGCTCCTCGCCCCCCTCCTCACCCAGGCCG
Source organism: uncultured delta proteobacterium (assembly GCA_903893335.1). Classification (GTDB taxonomy): domain Bacteria; phylum Myxococcota_A; class Polyangia; order Polyangiales; family Polyangiaceae; genus CAITLX01. Next base: position 1,682 of record CAITLX010000596.1, read on the forward strand.
CCGCGCACGCCGACGCCCCCAGGGGGCGACGGGTCGGGGCGGTTTTCGGGGTCGACGTGACGGCGCCGATCGCGCAACGTAGGGCCCGTCCAGCCAGACCCTGATGCCTCCCGTCGAGCTCGTCTTCCTCGGTACCGTCCTCGCCTACGCCACGGCGTGCGCGCTCTTCTTCGCCCACCTCGGGGTGCGCGGGGGGCTGCCGCGCGTCGCGCGCTTCGCGCCGCTCGTGCTCGCGGTCGCGGTGCCGCTGCACGCGGCCTACATCGGCCTCGCGAGCATCGTCGCGCACGTCTGCCCGGTCGAGTCGCTGCACTTCGTCGCCTCCGCGTCGTCGCTCGGCGCGGCGGCGCTCTACCTCGTGCTGCGCCGCAGGTTCGCCATCGACGCGCTCGGCGCGTTCGTCGCCCCGGCCGCGCTCACCGCGGTGCTCGGCTCGCGCTTCGTCGGGGTGCCCGTGCACCGCGCAGGCGGCGGGCTGCTCGCGCTGCACATCACCGCCAACGTGCTCGGCGACGCCATGTTCCTGCTCGCAGCGGGCGCGGCGGCGCTCTACTTGGTGCAGGAGAAGCAGCTCAAGAAGAAGCGCGCGCGCGGCCTGCTCGGGCGCCTGCCCGCGCTCGACGCGCTCGACCGCGCGGGCCACAGGCTGCTGCTCGCCGGCTTCCCGCTGCTGACGCTCGGCATCATCACCGGCTCGGTCTGGTCGCAGAAGGTCGAGAGCGGCAGCGCCGCCGACGTCGCGCGCGGGCTGTTCGCGTACGCGACGTGGCTGCTGTTCGCCGCGGTGCTCGTGCTGCGCGCGGTCGCGGGGTGGCGCGGGCGCCGGGCCGCCTACGGCACGCTCGCGGGCTTCGCCTTCGCCGTCGCCGTGCTCGTCGTGTACCTGGCGCGGGCGGCCATGACGAGGCTCTCGTGATCGTCGCCGTCGGGCTCTCGCACCGCGACGCCCCCATCGACATCCGCGAGCACCTCGCGATCGACAAGGAGCAGCTCCCCGAGCTGCTCGCGCGCCTCGTCGCGCGCCCGGCGGTGAGCGAGGCCGCCGTGCTCTCGACCTGCAACCGCGTCGAGGTCTACGCCGTCGCGCTCGACGGCACCGACGCGGGCCTCGAGGCCGCCGCCTCCGACCTCGTGCGCGAGCTCGACGACTGGGCCGCGCTGCACGGCGGCGTCGGCTTCGCGCGCCACCTCAAGCGCCGGGTCGGCGCCGACGCGGTGCTGCACCTGTTCCGGGTCGCGTCGTCGCTCGACTCGCTCGTCATCGGCGAGCCGCAGATCCTCGGGCAGGTCAAGGACGCCCTCGAGCACGCGCGCGCGTCGCGCTCGGTCGGCCGCTACCTCGAGCGCGCCATGAGCAAGGCGCTGCACGTCGCGAAGCGCGTGCGCACCGAGACAGCCGTCGGCGCGGGGCAGGTGTCGGTGGCGAGCATCGCCGTCGACCTCGCGCGCCAGATCTTCGGCGACCTGACCGGTCGCGCCGCCGTGCTGCTCGGCGCGGGCGAGATGGCCGAGGGCGCCGCGCGCGCGCTCATCGCCGCAGGCGCGCGCCTCATCGTCGTCAACCGCAGCCGCGAGCGCGGCGAGTCGCTCGCGGCCGACATGGGCGGCACCTACCGGCCGTGGGAGCAGCTCGTCGACGCGCTGGTCGAGGCCGACGTCGTGGTCGCGAGCACCTCGGCGCGCGGCTTCGTCGTGACCCGGCCCATGGTCGCCTCCATCGCGAAGGCGCGACGCGGCAAATCGCTCTTCTTCGTCGACATCGCCGTGCCGCGCGACGTCGAGCCCGCCGTCAACGAGCTGGAGAACGTCTACCTCTACGACGTCGACGACCTCGCGCAGGTCGTGTCGGAGTCGATGCGCGAGCGCCGCGTCGAGGCCGAGCGCGCCGAGCGCCTGGTCGCGCACGAGGCGGCGCAGCTCGCCGCGTGGGTCGACTCGCTCCAGGTCACGCCCACCGTCGTCGCGCTGCGCGCGCAGGTGCGCCGCGCGCTCGCCGCCGAGATCGATCGCAGCCTCGCCGGTCGCCTCAAGCACCTGCCCGAGGACGACCGCCGCGCGCTCGCGCTCATGGCCGACGCCGCCGTCAACCGCGTGCTGCACACGCCCGTCACGAGGCTGCGCGCGCTCGCCGGCGAGGCGCGCGCCGACGACGCCGTGCAGCTCATCGAGCACCTCTTCGCGCTGCCCGACGTGGAGGTCGCGAGCGGCGCCGCGGCGGACGAGCCCGAAGCCCCCGCGCCTCCAACACCCCCTGCCCACAACGGAAGCCTGCCCCGATGACCCGTCTCGTCCTCGCCACGCGCCGCTCCCCGCTCGCGCTCGCCCAGGCGCGCGCCTTCGTGCGCGACCTCATCGCGGCCACCCCCGGCCTCGAGGTCGAGGAGCTGCACGTCGTCACCACGGGCGATCGGGTGACCAACGTCCCGCTCTCGCAGGTGGGGGGCAAGGGCCTCTTCACCAAGGAGATCGAGGAGGCGCTCGCCGACGGCCGCGCGGGCTTCGCGGTGCACTCGTTCAAGGACGTGCCCGCCGAGGTGTCGAGCGCGTTCGTCATGGCCGCGGTGCCGCGGCGCGCGAGCCCCTGCGACGCGCTCGTGTCGAGCAGCGGCGCGACGCTGGCCCAGCTCCCCGCCGGCGCCCGCGTCGGCACCTCGAGCCTGCGCCGCGCGCTGCAGCTCCGCGCGGTGCGCCCCGATCTCGCGATCTCCGAGGTGCGCGGCAACGTCGACACGCGTCTGCGCAAGCTCGACGAGGGCACGTTCGACGCCATCGTGCTCGCGCGCGCCGGCCTCGACCGCCTCGGGCTGGGCGACCGCGCGACCGAGACGATCGACCCCGGCCTGTCGATCCCGGCGGCCGGTCAGGGCGCGCTCGCCATCGAGTGCCGCTCGGACGACGCGGCGACGCGCGCCATCATCGCGAAGATGCACGACGCCGACACGGGCACCGCCGTCGCGTGCGAGCGCGGCGTCATGGCCGCGGTCGGCGGCGGCTGCACCGTGCCGTTCGGCGCGTTCGCGACGCGACGCGGCGACGAGCTCTGGCTGCGCGCGACGCTCGCCGAGCAGGATGGCTCACGCGCGCGCCGCATCGAGCGCGTGGCCCCCTGGCCCGCGACCGAGGCCGAGGCCGACGCGCTCGGGCGCGACGCGGGCAGCGAGCTTCTTCGCTGAGCCCGACGCCCGCTCTACGGGGGAGCCGCGGGCGGCAGCGGCAGCGGAGCGGGGACCAGGGTCGGCAGCGGCGGCGCGGCCTCTCTGGGCGCAGCCGGGGCCCAGCGCAGCTCGACGGCGTCGTTGTAGGCGTTGATCGCGTCGAGCTGGCGCGGGGCCGCCGACGCGGCGATCGCGAGGCCGATCGTCTCGACGACGAGCCCGCCGAGCGCGAGCGCGATGCCGAGCGACTGCTGGCCGTCGCGGCGCTCGTCGAAGCCCCCCGCGAACACGCCGATGCCGGCGACCGCGGTCGCAGCGCCGATGAGCGTCGTGGCGAAGCCGGTCCGCGTCCGGGTCACGAAGGCGTCCGCGTGCCGCTCGGCCTCCGGCACGCCCTGCACCGCCTCGGCGAGGCCGCCGCCGAGCACGCCCGCTGAAAAGCGCCGTCCGTCGCGCGCATACGCGGGCTGCCCGCCGTCGAGGACGACCGAGAGGCGCGGCCCGGGGCGCGGCGTGTACGTCGTGGCGCACCCGGCCGACGCGGCACAGGCGACGAAGAGGAGTGCGCTCCGCGTCACGGTGGCCACGCTAGCACGCGCGCGCGCCACGCCCACGCGCCTCACCGGTCGGGCGTGAGCGCGATCGTGGCGCCGACGGGCGGCGCGGCGACGCGCACGAGCCGCGGGCCGACCGCGTGCAGCAGCTGCACGCGCTCGAGTGAGCGGTCGAAGCGAAAGCGCATGCGCGTGGGCCCGAACGCGTCGACCGCGAGCACGCGCGCCGTGACGGGCCCGGCCTCGACGTCCGCGCCGACGACGAAGGGCACGTCGAGGCGCCGGTAGATCGCGGCGCCCGCGTGCGCGAGCAGCCCGACGCCGAGCTGCACCTCGAGGGCGTCGTCGGCGGTGCGCGTGAGCCAGAGGGGGCGCGCCCCCTCGGTGAGCGTGTAGGTCGGCGGCGCCGCGAGCCCCGCGCGCCGGCGCACCTCGCGGAGGTCGTGCACCCAGGGGAGATCGGGCGCGTCGAGCAGCGCGGCGAGGTCGGCGCCGTCGAGCTCCGCGTCGCGCGCCGAGGCCGCGAAGCCTGCGCCGTCGTCGGCGAGCGCGCGAAGCTCGC
>CAITLX010000597.1 GCA_903893335.1 uncultured delta proteobacterium
CCGGCGCGCGACCGACCGCGATCGCGACGGAGCGAGCCGCGCGTTCGGTGGAGGCGACTGCGACGACCGCGACCCGGCCCTCTCACCGACCGCCATCGACGTGCCCGGAAACGGAGTCGATGAGGACTGTTCGGGCGCCGACGCGCCGCTCCCCGCGGCTCGCCCCGCGCCGCCGGTCGCCCGTGCGGCGGTCGCAGCGCCGCGCGACTGGAACGTGCTGCTCGTCACGATCGACACGCTGCGCGCCGATCTCGGCTTCTCGGGCTACGCGCGCCCCGTCTCGCCCAACCTCGACGCGCTCGCGGCGCGCTCGGTCGTCTTCGACCACGCGTACGCGCTCGCCTCGTACACGGGCAAGAGCATCGGCCCGATGCTCGCCGGGAAATACCCGTCCGAGACGCACCGCAACTGGGGCCACTTCAACACCTTCGGCAAGCAGGACGTGATGGTCGCCGAGCGCCTCCGGCGCGCGGGGGTGCGCACGCTCGGCGTGCAGGCCCACTGGTACTTCGCCGCGTTCAGCGGCATCGCGCGCGGCTTCGACGTCTGGGACATGTCGGCGCAGCCAGGTGGCGGCCTGCAGCCCGACAACGACCTCAGCGTCACCGGCGAGCGGCTCACGGCGTCGGCCCTGAAGGTGCTCGGAAATGCCGATAACACAGCCGGGCGCTTCTTCGCCTGGGTGCACTACCTCGACCCGCACGCCGACTACCTGCGTCACCCCGGCGCCCCCGATTTCGGCGGCGGCATCCGCGCTCCCTACGACGCGGAGGTCTGGTACGACGACCAGCAGATCGGGCGCCTGCTCGAGTTCGTCGCGCGCCAGCCCTGGGCCTCACGCACGGTCGTCATCGTGACGAGCGATCACGGCGAGGCCTTCGGCGAGCACCACATGATCCGCCACGGCTTCGAGCTGTGGGAGGAGCTCGTGCACGTGCCCCTGCTGGTCTGGGCGCCAGGCATCGTTCCCCACCACGTCGCGGCGCGGCGCAGCGCGATCGATCTGGTGCCGACGATCCTCGACGCGCTCGGCGTCGAGCCCCCGACGGGCGACGCCAAGTCCGACTTCATCAGCGGGCAGTCGTTTCTCGACGACGTCGTCGCGCCGCCTGGCCACGAGCCCGCCGCGCGCGACCTCTTCGTCGACATGCCCGCGGGCCCGAACAACGACGAGCGGCGCGCCTTCTACCGCGGCGACCTGAAGCTCTACGTCTCGGGCGGCGTGCGCTACCAGCTCTTCGATCTCGCGCGTGACCCCGACGAGCGCGACGACCGCTTCGACGACAAGGAGCTCGTCGCGAAGATCCTCCCCGCCTACCGCGCGTTCAAGGCCGGGCTGCGGGAGGTCTACGTCAAGCCGATCCCGAAGGAAGAGGCCGCGTCGCCGTAGGGTGACGACGACGGCCTGGGCGTCGCCTCGGTCGAGGGCGACGCCGCGTGCGGCCCTTCACCGAGCGGCGCGGCGGCGGAGGCGCGAAGCGACGAGCGCGAGCCCGAGCAGGGCACCGAGGTCCAGCGTGGTGGCGCCTCCCGGCGACACGGCGCAGCCGTACTGCGGAGGGCCGACGACGTCGGCACCCTCGGGCACGTTCGGGTCCGTGCCTTTGGCGAGCTCGGCGACGTCGGTGAGGCCGTCGTGGTCGCTGTCGGTGTTCTCGGCGGTGAGTGCGTCGAGCGCAGTGTCGAGCGACGAGGTGCTGCCCGGCGCGAGGCCGCGCGACTTGAGTGACATGGCGAACGGGGTGTTGGCCGTTCCGGACCCGGTCTGGCCGCCCGAGTGGCAGACGCTGCACTCGGGCGTGTAGCTCAGCCCGAGGTGGTTCTGCACCTCGCCGGGGAAGCTGCTGGTGGCGAGCGCGCTCGCGCTCCACGTCGCGACGACGAGACCGGCGAGCGCAGGGAGGGGGAAGCGATGCGTGCTCACAGGTACCCGTGCAGCTGGAGGAGGGTGGTCGTCTGCGTGATCTTGGCATCGCCGGCCGGGATCTGGGCGTTGACCCAGTCGAGACGGACGTCGGCGTGCGGCGCGAAGAACCACCAGGCCGTCAGCCAGGTGCTCGTGGTCGCGTTCGTGTGGTCGGGGGTGGCGTTCTTCGCCTCGAACGTGCCGCCGACGTGGACGCCCTGGAACGGCTCGACGTCGGCCTGCACCATCGCGGCGTAGCCCGAGTCGTTGATGCCCGGCTTCACCGACTGGTAGAGCGCGTCGACCTCGGCGGTGATGACCAGCGCCTGGATCGGCGAGTAGCGCCCGAAGCCGCCGTGCACCTGGCGCCACGCGGGCGCGCCGAGCAGGATGTCTTGATCGGCGTGGGTCACGAGGCTGCTGATGCCGACCGCCAGCTTGGGCAGCGGCGCCCACTCGGCGTAGCCCGAGTAGCCGTGGTCGCGGTACGCGGCCGGCGCGACCTGGAGGTTGCCGGCGATGGCCATGAGCTCGGCGCGGAAGCCGTCGCCGTTGTACGAGACGGCCACTCCGTGCTGCTGCGCCGCCTTGGTGTCGGTCCGCGTCGTGTTTCGGACGAAGAGCGTGTGCTCGATCGAGCGCACGCCGAACGGCAGGTTCATCCGGCCGGCGCGCACGAGCCACTGCTTGTCGTCGCCGAGATCGATGCCCACCCAGTGGACGCGCGAGACGACGTTGCCCTTGTCCTTGTGCGTGATCGACGCCGGGAGCGCGCCCTCGTCGGCGTAGCCGATGGCGCCGTTCACGCGGAACCGGTCGACGGTGTACTGCCCCTGGAGGTCGGCCTGCATCCACACGCCGCGGCTGTCGACCTGCTCGCCCTTCTGCGAGACGCCGAGGTGCATCCACCGCACGTCGGCGCCGAGCAGGAGCGACTCCGGCAGCGGCACCGCTCCGAACGCGAAGTCGGCGACCTTGCCGGCCTCCTCGGCTGCCTTTCCGTCGTAGCGCGTGCGCAGGACGGTCTCGCCCAGCGCGCGGCCGTACGGCGTGAGCAGCGCTCCGCCCGACGGGTCGGCGTGGCACATGGCGCACGCGGTGTAATCGCGCCGGATCATCCACGCGTAGGCGTGCGACCGAGAGGGCCAGAGCGAGACGAGGGTCAGCGCGAGGAGCGCGAAGGCGGTTCGAATATGCACGGGCACGGCGTGGTCGATCGGGTGGAGGGAAGAGTCAGGGAGCCATGATGCGGCCGGGCGAAGGGTCAGGGAGCCATGATGCGGCCGGGCGAAGGGTCAGGGAGCCATGATGCGGCCCGGCGCCGACTGCGCGCCCTGCTCGGTGTGGCAGAGGTTGCAGTCGCCGCTCGAGGGCGTGGCCGCCATGGCGCGCTCGCTGCCGTTGGCCACGACCTTGACGTGCCCCCCGGCCGGGATGGCGCTGTTCGAGCGGAAGTTGCCCGCCGAGTTGGTGTTGAGCGTCAGCACCGTGTTGCCGTTGGCGTCGGTGACGACGACCTGCATGGTGGTCGAGACGCCGTTGCAGTCGTTGGGCTCGTGCGCGGTCGGGTAGACCGTGCCGCTGATGCCGAAATTGTGGCACTTGTTGCACGACTCGCCGGGGCGCATGCGGCTGCCGTTGCTGCCGGACCAGTTGGAGCTGCTCGTGCACGTCGTCGGCGTCCCGTAGGGATCGCCACCGCCGCCACCCGCACCGCCCGCTCCACCGCAGGCCACGCCCTGGGCGCCGGCCGCGATCCACTGCTGGTAGGCTGTCTTCTGGGCGCCGGAGAGCCCGCCGCCGGGCGGCATGGTGTCCGAGAGGATGCGCGCGAGGCTCCCCTCGGCCACGGTCGCGCCGGGCGCGCTCGGGTCGGGCGCTTGCAGGTCGGCGAGGTTGCGGGTCGGAAAGGGGGCCCCGCCGACGAGCGTGTTGCCGTGGCAGGAGACGCACTGTGCGTCGAGCAGCTGCTGGACGGCCGTGGGGAGGCAGTCGGAGGACCCTCCACCGCCGCCTGCCCCCGCGCCGCCTGCGACTCCGCCCGCGCCGGCGCTACCGCCGCCGGGCGTGCCGTCGAACGTGGAGTCGGCGCCCGTGTAGCAGGCTGCGACGGCCATGGCTGCGAACAGCCCGACCGTCCAGCCCCGCGCGCTCTTCACCCCCACGAACGTCTGCTCAGTCATCTCGCTTGACTCCGAACTTGGCGTGCACGGTAACGGGCTCTTCCTTCTTGACGCGGATGCCCATGTACTTCTGCTCTTCGATGAAGTCCGTGTAGGTCACCGCGAACGAGCCGTCCACGCTGATCTTCGAGCCGCCGCTGGCGGTGTAGTGCACCGTCACCGGCTTGGTCTTGCCGTTGAGGGTGAACTGCCCCTCGACGTCGCCGGAGGTGTCGGCGCCGGAGGGGAACTGCAGCTTCGCCTTGGCGACGCGCAGCTCGGCCGTCTTGTGCGGCTCGTAGGCCTTGTCGTCGTTGTCCTTGTCGACCGCGCCGAGCGCCCGCTTCATGTGCGTGTCGCGGATGTCGATGCCGGTCGAGAGCGTGGTGAGGTCGACGGTCAGGCGAATGTCGTCGCCGGCCTCCTTGGCGGAGAGCGAGCTCGTCTTCGCGGTGATCTTCAAGCCGCCGGTGGCGACGGCGTCGAAGGAGACGGACTCCACGCTCTTCACCGAGAGCGCCGCGTCGGCGACGTCGGGGCGGATGACGGTGAAGGCGAGCGTGGCAGCTATGGCGAAAAGGTGGTGTCGGGACATTTCAGCTCCTCGGTCGTTAAGTCACCGATGCCCGTTCGGGGCAGGCGGCGGCGGGGTGAATTGGGAATCGAGCGTGCAAGAAACGTAGCGAAGGGTAGGCTCGGCGCGCATGACGCCTGCCGTCGTGGTCGAGCTTGCGCCGGTCGAGGCCGCTTCGCCCATGGCTGCGGTGCTCGTGCAGGCGTGCAGCGACGCCGTGCGCGGCGCGCGGGGCTGCGTGCGGGCCGACGGCGCCGAATCCGACGCGGGGGTCGTCGCGATCGTGTCGTGGGACGGGGCAGACCGCCGCGTCGTTCGCATCGAAGTGGGACGCAAGAGCGCCGTCGCTGCGGCGTGGAGGACGCGAGAGGTCGCGTTCGAGCGGGGCGACGCGGAGGTCGAGCGCTGGCGCGCTGCGGGGATCGTCATCGCGGTGCTCGTGGGCGAGCTCGAGGCCGAGCCGGCCCTCGCGAAGGACACAGCCTCGGTCTCCGCTCCCGGTGCCGCGCCTGGCTCCGCGAGCACGCCGACCCCCACCCGCGCCGCCGACGCTCGCCCGGCGCCCTCGCCGCGCGATGCAGGGCGCAGCGGCCCCGCGGACGACGGGCGCCGCGGTTGGACGCTCGGGGCCCCGATGCGGTCGGTCACGCTCCTCTTGTCGACGCGCCTCGCGCAGGGAACCGAAGGGCGCACCTGGCTCGGCCTCGGCGGGCGCGCGGAGGTGCCGCTCGGGGGGGCGGGCGTACGCGTCGGCGCCTCGGTCGAGTGGCTCGAAGGGCGCGTCGCACCGGTCATCATCGATGCTACGTCGCTGGGGGCGGCAATCTCCCTCACGCGGCGTCTGGGCGAGCTTCCGATCGAGGTCACGGCGCGGGCGGACGGCAGGGCGCGCCTGCTGCAGGTGCACGCCGACGACTTCGTGGCCGGCTCCGACGACGCGGGGCGATGGGTGGGCGGCGTGGGGGGCGGGCTGGACGTGGCGTGGGAGCCGAGCGGGCGCTGGGCGCTCGTGGGCGAGGGGAGCTACACACGCTGGTTCGGCACCACCGCGGTGGACGTACAGGGTGCGAGGATCGCCTTCATCGGCGCCTCCCAGTGGGCGGCGGGGCTGGGGGTCCGAGCCGCCTGGTGACGCCCGGGCTGCCTGCCCCGCCCCGAGTCGGGTACCATCAGAGGCGTGCAAGCTCGTCGCGCCGTCCGTTCTCAGCCCTGGCTGCGGGTCGTTCCGCCCGGCGGGGGCAGGGAGGCGGCCGCTGCGCCCACCGACGAGGCCATCATCGAGGCCGTTCGGTCGGGCGACCGCGTCGTCGCGAGCGCGCTGTACGACCGCCTCATCGGGGTCGTCGATCGGACGCTTTGCCGCGTGTTCGGTCGCCGCGAGCCCGACCACGACGACATGGTGCAGGCCACGTTCGAGCAGATCGTCTCCACGCTCGTGCGCCGCAAGTACGCAGGCGCGTGCGGCCTCAACACCTGGGCGTCGACGCTCGCGACCCACGTGGGCCTCAACGCGCTTCGCTCGCGTCGCCGCGCGCGCCGCGTGATGGAGCCGGTGGGCGAGGAGCCCGTGGACTCGTACGTCGCCGGCAACGGCCCCGACCCCGAGCAACACGCTGGCTCCCGGGCGGCTGTCGAGAAGGTGCGCGCGCACCTGGCCGACATGGATCCGGTCAAGGCCGAAGCGCTGTTCTTGCACGACGTCCTCGGCCACGACCTGGCCGAGATCTCGGTGCTCACGGGGGTGACGGTGGCTGCTGCGCAATCGAGGCTCGTACGGGGTCGCAAGGAGCTTCACGAGCGCCTCGCGCGCGACACCGCGAAGGAGGGCGAGCGCCATGGGTGACTCCGTCCCTCCGTTCGATCTGCTCGCCGCTCTGCGCGACGCGCCCTTGGGGGGCGACGATGCCGAGCCCCTCGACCGCCGCGCGCGCGCGATCGCGCGCATCGAGGTCGCCATCGAGGCCAGCGCGCTCGTGCGTCGGCGGTCGGCGAGCCGCGTGGCGCTCCTCGGCGCGGCGGCGACCATCGCTGCTGCCGCCGCGGTGGCGATCGCGTGGGTGCATCCCGGCGGGGCGCGGCTCGGCGCGACGGACGCGACGCCCGTGGCGCAGCTCATGCCGTTCGCTCGCGTGCACGTCTCGCACGGCGCGCTGCTGGTTCGCGGCGTGGGCGCGGAGCGCCTGCTCGCCTCCGATGCGCCCGACGCGAGCTTGCCGCCCGGGGCGACGCTCGCGCTCGGCGCCGACGCCGCGGCCGATCTCGCGTTCGCCTCGGGGGTGCGCGTGCACCTCGCGGCCGGGAGCGTCGCGCATCTGCCCAGCGACGCTGCGGGAGCGCGCTTCGCGCTCGACGCGGGCCACGCCGATCTCGAGGTCCCCAAGCTCGGCGCCGACCGTTCGTTCACGGTCGTCACGGGCGACGCCGACGTGGTCGTGCACGGCACGTCGTTCGGGGTCGAGGTCGCCAGCGCGGGCGAGCGCGCGTTCACGCTCATCGACGTGCGCGAGGGGCTCGTCAGCGTCGCCGACCGCGCCACGTCGGGGGCGCCGCATTTCGTCCGTCCCGGCGAGCGCTGGTCCACGTTGCCTGTCGCCGCGCCCGCGGCGGTCGTCGGGGCGCCGCTCGGCAACCCGACGGTCGCGCCGAGCGTCGAAGCTGGTCGCGCCGCTCCGGCCGCGCACCCCGCGCCGCCCCTCTCCGCCACCTCGCTCGGCGAGCAAAGCCATCTGTCGACTACCTCGCTCGGAGAGCAGAACCGCTTGCTGACCGCGGCGCTCGACGCCAGCCGAGCGGGGCGCGACGCCGCCGCGCTCGCGACGCTCGACGAGCTGCTCGCGCGGTTCCCGTCGGCGCCGCTCGCCCACGAGGCTCGCGTGGAGCGCTTCCGTGCGCTCGAGCGACTCGGTCGCCACGGCGAGGCCGCGCGCGACGCGCGGCGCTACCTCGCGGCGCACCGCGACGGCTACGCGCGCGACGAGGCGCGGCGCATCGCGCTGCCCGCGTCGGGAGCCTCTCCCACGCCATGAGCATCGCACGCGCCGCCATCTCCGGCGCCGGCGCAACGCTCGTCGTCGCCGCGGGATCGCTCGTCGTGGGCTGCGGCGACGCGACGCTCGACCTGCTGCCCACGCAGCAGGTCGGGGTGATCTCGGACGGCTCGGCGGGAGCGCCGGGCGACGCCGAGCGCGACGACGCGACGCACGATGCCTCGCCCGACGTGGGAGACGCGCACGCCGACGTCGCCCACGACGCCGCCGACGACGCGCGCCCCGATGCGCCGGTCATCTGCGCCGGCCAGACGTGCGCGGCCAACCAGTACTTCTGCCGCGCGTCCGACCAGACCTGCGTCGAGTGCCTGGTCGATGGCGACTGCGCGATGGGCACGTGCGAGCAGGTCGAGGGGCACTGTGGCTTCTGACCACTTCGCGCGCGTGCCCTCCGCGTTGACACCCGCGGCGGCGGCGCGTCAGATCACTCCCGTGGCGCGCCCGACGCCCTTCTCCTTCGATCCCCCCCCGCCGCCGGCGGAGGTGGCCCTCCTCGACCTCGGCGGCGCTGGCGGTAGCTCGATCGATCTCGGCGGCGCTGCCGCTGGCTCGATCGATCTCGGCGGCGCTGCCGCTGGCTCGATCGATCTCGAAGAGGTGCAAGACGTCAGCGCCGAGCGCGTGGGGCACGGCGCGGGTCG
>CAITLX010000598.1 GCA_903893335.1 uncultured delta proteobacterium
CCGAGCAGCGGGCCGACGAAGAGCTCGGGACGCCGCCCCACCGTGAAGGGGGCCGAATCGAGCTGCACCGTGCCGGTGGTCGGCCGGTCGAGGGTACGCGCGCCGCCGTCCTCGGTGAGCACGTCGGACGAGGGGAGGTCCGCCCAGAGCATGACGCCGAGCTTGAGCTGCGTGCCGGGGCGCGAGCCGACGAGCAGCGCGACGTCGGCGAGCGCGCCGGGGGCCGCCGCGAGCACAGGCTTGGGCACCCAGGTGTCGCTCGACGTGGCGTTCGAGACGTCGCGCTGGAAGAAGTAGGCGCGGTACGACAGCCCGAGCGACGCGCCGGCCGTCACGCGCACGTGGGCTCCCCGCGACGTCGCACGGATGCCGGGACCGGCGAACACGCCGCCCGAGAAGAGCCGCTCCTGCTCGGTGCGCGCGATGGATGCATCGACGTGGTCCGGGGAGGTCGAGGGGACCGAGCCGTCGAACTCGTTTCGGTCCTGCTGGAGGTAGGCGAGGGTGGCGACCGAGAGCTCGAGCGAGACGACGCCGAACGACCATCGCGGCCGCACGACGAGCCCGCCGCCGAGCGGCGTGCTCGCGCTGCTCGTGCACGTCGCGTCGCCCGAGCACGCGTACGTCAGCGGCGTGAGCGAGTAGGCGCCGAAGGCCGAGAGCTCGAACGAGAACCCGCGAGCCGAGGCCGCGTCGGGCGCCTCGGTCGGCGCGGCCGACGGGGCGACGAGCGTCGCGGAGACGAGCGCGTCCTTCTCGCCGATCTCGAACGAGCCTTGCTGCGTCGATCGCCCGGCGGCGCGGGCCTCCCAGGTGTGCGCGCCGTACGGGAGATCGGTGGCGAACGTGCCCTGGCCCACCTCGACGCCGTCGATGAGCAGCGTGGCCGTGGGCACGCTCGCCTCGAGCCGGACGTGCCCCTTGCGCGGGGTCGCGCGCAGCTCGAGCGCGACCGCGTGACCGCGCGTGACGGCGACGGTCCGCGCGGGCGCCTGGTGCGCGGGCCCCCGCAGCGCGAACGTGTGGGCCCCCTCCTCGAGGTCCCCCTCCCACGGCGCGGAGCCGACGTCGTCACCGTCGATGAGCACGCGCACGTCGGCGGACTTGGCCTCGGCGACCCGGACGCGGGCCACCTTGCGCGTGGCGACGAGCTCGACGGTGACGCTCGTCTCCTCGCCGCCGCGTAGCTCGACGCTCGCCTCGAAGGGGTCGAAGCCCTCCTTCACGACGCGCAGGCGGTGCGCGCCGGCTGCGCGTCGCAGCGGCGCGGCAAGCGGCGTGCGCCCGACCGGGGCGTCGTCGAGCGTGACCTCCGCGCCCTCGGTGGCGCACTGCACCTCCAGGCCCCCGAGCTTCTTCTGGAGCTCGGCGATGAGCTTCTCGACCTCGCCGCGGCGCGCGCCCAGCCTCGCGCCGTAGGTCGAGAGCAGCGTCGCGTAGGCGTCGAGCGCGTCGGCGTCGCGCCCCGCGACGCGCAGCGCGTCGCCCTTGTCGCGAAGCACCTCGGCGCGCGGCTCGAGCGCCATCGCCTTGTCGAGCAGCGCGAGCGCGCCGTTCGCGTCGCCGGCGCGCAGCTTGCGCCGGGCGTCCTCCTCGAGCTTGCGCGCCGCGAGCACGTCCATGATGGGCGGGCCGGCGGCGGCCGCGACGCGTGGCGACGCCACATGGAACGTGACCGCGACGAGCAGGGCCGCCCCCCGCAGGCTTCGCGCCGCACGTGCTGGCAACGGTCGCATCACGACCCGACGTACGTACCAGAAGATGCTGCTCGCTGACCACCGCGCAGGCGCCTGTGCCTGCTGCGGGCTGGTATGCTCCCGACCTCGATGCGAAAGCTCTGGCCGCTCGCCCTCCTCTTCGCCGCCCTGTCGTCCACCGGGGTCGCGCACGCGGCCGACGTCGGCGCGCCCTCGGCGGGCTTCGGCATCGCCGCCGCGGTCGAGCTCGTCACGGTCGTCGCGGGGCTGCTCGTCACCGCGCTGCTGGTCAACCTCTTCGCGCCCGCCCGGCGCAAGCGGCTGCGGCGCGCGCTGGTGCTCGTCGGGCTCTACGTGGCGGTGTTCGTCGCAGCCAGGCTGCTCGGCTACTTCGCCCCCGGCGCCTGGGCGGAGCACGCCTCGCTCGTCGCCGACGTGCTGCGCGCGCTGGCCATCGTCAACCTCGCGGGCATCGCGGTCTTCGACCTCGCGCTGCCGCTGCTGCACGTCGAGGTCACCGACATCGTCGGCGATCTGACCGTCGGCGGCGCCTACGTCGTCATGTCGTTCGCCGTCCTGCGGCAGGCGGGGATGAACCCGACGAGCATGCTCACCACCTCGGCGGTGCTCGGCGCCGTGCTCGCCGTTTCGCTGCAGGCCACCCTCGGCAACATCCTCGGCGGCATCGCGCTGCAGCTCGACGGCTCGATCCACCTCGGCGAGTGGATCCAGCTCGAGAACGGGCGACAGGGCAGGGTCAGCGAGATCCGCTGGCGCCACACCGTGGTCGAGACGCGCGACTACGACACGCTCATCGTGCCCAACGCGTCGCTGCTCGCGCAGACGATCCACATCCTGGGCAAGCGCGGCGGCGAGCCGGTCCCGCACCGCATGTGGGTCTACTTCAACGTCGATTTTCGCTACTCGCCCGCCGAGGTCATCCGCGTCGTCGAGGAGGCGCTGCGCGGCGCGCCGATCGAGGGCGTGGCGCGCGAGCCGCCGCCCAACTGCATCTGCTTCGACTTCTCGCGGGACCGAAAGGAGAGCGTCGCGTTCTACGCCGTGCGCTACTTCCTCACCGACCTCGCGCGCGACGACCCGACGAGCTCGGCGGTGCGCACGCGCATCTTCGCCGCCCTCAAGCGCGCGGCCATCCCGCTCGCCGTGCCGGCGACGACGGTGTTCGTCTCGCACGACGATCCGGAGCACGCCGAGCTCAAGGCGCAGCGCGAGCACGACCGGCGCGTCGAGGCGATCCGCGCGGTCGACCTCTTCGAGTCGATGACCCAGCAGGAGCGCGACGGCCTCGCCGAGCGCATCCGCTTCACCCCGTTCGGCCCCGGCGAGATCATCACGCGCCAGGGCGCGACGGCGCACTGGTTCTACGTGCTGACGCGCGGCGAGGTCGAGGTGCGCGTGCGCGGCGACAACGGCGAGGAGAACGCCGTCACGACGATGAAGGCCCCCAACTTCTTCGGCGAGATGGGCGTCATGACGGGCGCCCCGCGGAGCTCGACGGTCGTCGCTCGGGGCGAGGTCGACTGCTACCGCATCGACAAGCGCGACTTCCACGAGATCCTGCGCATTCGCCCCGAGATCGCGGTGGGCATCTCGGCCAAGCTCGCCGAGCGCAGGGTCGAGCTCGCGACGGTGCGCGACGGCCTCGACGACGAGGGGCGCAAATCGCAGATCGACCTCGAGCACGGCCGGATCCTCGCCGGCATCCGCTCGTTCTTCGGCATCGACCAGGCGTCGCGCTGAGCGCGGCGGCCGGTCAGTGGCGCAGCAGCCCGACGGTGAACTCGAGCAGGATGAGCCCCACCACCGCGACCTCGAGCAGCAGCGCGCGCTGCCGGCCGACCTCCCCCTCGAGCATCTCGGAGACGCGCGACAGCGTGCCGAGCTTCTCGCGCACCGACGCGGCGATCGCGCCCGAGCGAAACCTCTCGGTCGCCTCGCGGTAGAGGCGCACGGTGTACGAGTCGCCGACGAGCGTGAGGGCGCGGTCGGCGCGGTCGTAGAGGTCGCTCATCTCGACGAACACGAGCGCCGCGCGGCGCGCGAGCGGGGCGTAGGGGGAGCGCAGGAGCGTCGAGCCGCGGCGGGCCTTCGCGGCGGCGTCGTAGATGCGCGACAGCTCGCGGCCGACGAGCGCGTCGTAGTAGCGCAGCTCGAGCAGGTGCGCGTTGGCTGCCTCGAGCACGTCGATGACCTCGCGCCCGCCGTCCGGATCGACGATCACGGCGGTGTTCCAGCCGATCGCGACGGCGTCGTCGCGGTAGTAGAAGATGGCTCGGCGCAGCGTGGTCTCGAGCGCGCCGTCTGCGAGCGGGCGCTCGGACTCGGCGAGCAGCAGCCGCGGAGCGTCGAGCCGCGTGAGCGCGTCGAGGCCCGTGCTCGCGCCGACGACGCGGGCGACGCGCACGATGGTGAAGTCCTCGATGAGGTCGGTGTCGTGGGGGCTCGCGACCGCGTCGCCGAGGTCGCGCACGAGCGTCGCGGCCAGGTGGCGGGCGGCGA
>CAITLX010000599.1 GCA_903893335.1 uncultured delta proteobacterium
CCTCGCGCGCTGCCTCGCGGCGCGGCGCGCCTGCCCTCCCCGCCCCCTGCGCGACCGCGCGCGCCTCGCCGAGGTCGTCGGCGGCGCCGAGAGCCAGCGCGTCGCTCGCGCGATCGCGGCTGCGCTCGGCCTGCCCGCCTGAAGCCCTGACCCACAAAATGCGCGCGGCGCCCGAGGGGTCTCCCCGGACGCCGCACACCCGAGCCGCTGCGAAGCGGCGCGGACGGGCCTCAGCCCGCCTTGCCGCTCGCGCTGCCGCTCGCCGAGGCGCTCGCCTTGACGTCGACCGACACGTTCACGTTGGCCTTGATGCTGGCCGCCGCGTCGATGGCACCCTTGAAGGGCATCGCGACGCAAGCCAGCAGCTTGGTGGTGATGGCCGGGCCGCCCGAGACGGACGCCTTGACGGCTGCCTGAGCGCCGTCGACCGCGAGGGTCACGTTGGTCGCGAGGCTCGCCGCGCGATCCTTCATGCCGATGGCGACCTTGAGCACCGCCGGGAGGTTGGCCTCGAGGGCCGCCTTGTACTTCGCCGCCGCTGCCGCGTCGGCCGCGCCGTCGATCTTGAGCGAGACGCCAGCGGGCGTGCACGAGAGCTTGCCCGACACCTGCGCGTCGCAGCTTGCCTTGCAGTCCGCGCTCACCTTGGGCATCTCGAGCTGGCCCGAGCAGGCCGGCGCCTTGAAGTCGACGTCGCACTTGGCGTGGCAGGTGCCTTCGCACTTCGCGCCGGCTTCGACCTTGCACGAGCCGCCGCACTTGCCGGTGCAGCTACCGCTGCCGCCCGCATCGCACTTGCCCTCGCACTTGCCCTTGCACTCGCCCTTGGTGTTCTTCCCGTCGCACTTGCCGTCGCAGGTGCCCGAGCAGGTGCCGCTGAAGCCCGCGTCGCACGAGCCGCCGCAGGTGCCGCCACAGGCCGCCGAGGCCGACAGGTCGCACGCGCCCTGGCACTTGCCCTCGCACTTGCCCGACAGCTCGCCGCCCTTGCACTCGACCTTGGCCTTGCCGCCCGAGACGCTCGCGTCGCACTTGCCCGCGCAGTCGGCCATCGCGTCGACCGAGGCCGAGCAGGTGGGCGCCTTCACGTCGAGCGCGATGGTCGCCTTCGCGCCCATCTTCGCCTTGAGGTCGCCCATGGCCTTGATGGCGGCCTTGCACGACTCCTGGCCGGACTTGAACTCGCCCGTCGCGCCGAGGTCCTTCGCGAGGTTGCCGCAGGCGAGCTTGAGGTCGGCGTCGATGCTGGCCGCGATGCCCTGCAGGCTGACGGCAGCCGAGAGGCCGCCCTTGAGCTTGCCCGAAGCAGACGCGTCGAGCTTGAACTCGCTCGCCCAGTCGACCTTGGCGATCGCCTCGACGCTCGCGGTGTCGGGGCAGCCCTTCGCGAGGTTCGCGACGTCGCCGAGCTTGTCGGCGCCCGGGATGCCCGAGGGCAGACCCGGCATACCCGCGCAATCGATGAGCGCGGGCGAGGCAAGCGCGGTCACGAGGACCGGCCACGAGATGTACTTCCAGCGATTCGTCACCATGTCGCAACCCTCCAAGGAAATGGGCCGCCCGCTCATGCGGACGGAACCCGTCTACTGCGCCCCGCGGAATGTGAGACGCGCGCTGCTCGCCCCGCCCACACCCCTCGGCGGGGCCTGCGACGGCACGAAGCCGACCACGCGGCACCGCGCTTATCGCGCGAAAATGCGCGCGCTGTAAAGGCGAATCGCTGCGCGACCGGGTCGTCGCCCAGGGCTTTCGCGAGCGGCTCGGTCAGCCCGCGCCGACGAGCCCGCGTGCTCGGGCGTCGAGGCGGCGGAACTCGCGCGCGAGCTCCCCCCCGAGCGCCCGCTGAAACGCGAGCGCGATCGGCGCCGTCTGGTGGGAGAGCAGCGTCGCCGCCCCCCGGTCGAGCGAGGCGATGCGCGACGGCACGAGCGCGCGGCAGGTCGACGTGCGCGGCGCGTCGTCCACCAGCGGCACCAGGCCGAACAGCGTCCCCGGGCCGAGGCGATCGAGCTCGACCTCCTGGTCGCCGTGACGCCCGAAGACGCCCACCTCGCCGGTCAGCAGGAGGTGCGCGGAGTGGTCGTGCGCGCCTGCGCGCACGATGACCTGCCCGGCGGGCACCTCGCGCCGCACGAACGCGGCGTCGAGCGCGTCGAGGTCGGCGGCCTCGAGGCGCGAGAAGCCCGGAAGGCGCGCGAGCACCTCGCGAAGGCTCACGACGCGCCTCCGACGCCGAACAGCGCGCGCACCGACTCGGGGCGGGCGGTCTCGATGCGGCCGATCGCGCGCCGGATGCGCGCGGCGAGCGTCTCGCTCATCGCGTGCAGCAGCGCCACCGCGAGGCGCGGGTGGGCCGATGCGAGCGCCTCGAAGGCGGCCATGTCGAGGCGCCAGACGTTGGTCTCGGCCGTGGCGCGCAGCGTCGCCGACGAGGGCCCGCCGTCGAGGAACGACACCTCACCGAGCACGCCGCCGGGCCCGACCTCGCCGAGCACCTCGGACGCGCCGCCCGGCGTCGCCAGCTCGACCGAGAACCCGCCGCTGACGAGGAGCCCGAGGCCCGGAGCGGGGCCCCCTTCGCGGGCGTACAGCTCGCCGGCCTCGAAGGTGACCGGCTCGAGCCGGGTGACGAGCGGGGCGAGGTCCGCGCGGTGCGCGGCGGCGACCACGCCGGGGAAGCGCTTCGCGAGCTCGTCGGACGACGGGCGCATGGGGGCAGCCTACTACGCCTTGGACGACGCGCGCGCGGGAGACGGAAGGAAACCGCCCGCTTCGCGCATGAAACAGCGCGACGACGACCCGGCGCTACAGCGGACAAAACGAAACCGCCGACTACCGTCCGCAGACAAAACGAAACCGCCGCCTTTTCAGGCGGCGGCGTCGTCGCTTTTTCGTTGCGGGGCGGACGGGACTCGAACCCGCGGCCTCCGGCGTGACAGGCCGGCGTTATAACCGACTTAACTACCGCCCCAAAGCGGTCGCTCACAGCGGCGAAGCACCAGAAGTGGCGCCGTCGAAAGCGAGCGCGGAGTCTACCCAGGAACTCGGATCGGTCAAGAGAGATCGGCGTCGCGCGCGCTGTTCCTTTCGTTCGCAGTGAGCGGGACAGGATTCGAACCTGCGACAGCCGGCTTGTAAGGCCAGAGCTCTACCGCTGAGCTACCCGCCCTCGTCGTGAACCGCGCGACGCCGAGGCCCCCGCCAGCTACCGGAGGCGCACGCCAGGGTCAACGCTGGCGCGTCGCGCGGCGAGCGCGAACGGTCCACCGCGACCCGAGCTCCGCGAAGTGCGCGGCGTCACGCGCCGGGCTGCTCTCCGACGACAGGCTCGGGTGCAGCGCGCGGGGCCTCGACGGCAGCCACCCCCTCGACGAGCTCGCCGGCGCGGTACTCCATCGTCGCGCGGCGCGGTCCGAACATCTTGTCGGGGTCGGCCACCGCGAGCGCCTCGCGCAGCACCTCGTCGACGTGATCGACGAGCACGACGCGCAGGGCCTTGAGCACGCGCCGCGGCACCTCGCGCAGATCGCGGCGGTTCTCCTTGGGGATGACGACGGTGTGGATGCCGGCGCGGTGCGCGGCGAGGAGCTTGTCCTTGAGCCCGCCGATGGGCAGCACGCGCCCGAGCAGCGTGATCTCGCCGGTCATGGCGAGGTCGCGCCGGACGGGCACCTTGAGCAGCGCCGAGACGACGCTCGTCGCGATGGTGATTCCGGCGCTCGGGCCGTCCTTCGGGATTCCGCCCTCGGGGAAGTGAACGTGGAGATCGATCTTCGAGTAGAAATCGACCGGCAGCCCGAGCGCGTCGGAGCGCGAGCGCACCCACGAGAGCGCCGCCTGCGCGGACTCCTGCATCACGTCGCCGAGCTTGCCGGTGATGAGCAGCTTGCCCTTGCCGGGCACGACCGCGACCTCGGCGGCGAGGAGATCGCCACCGTACTGCGTGACCGCGAGGCCGTTGGTCAGGCCGATCTCGTCGGTCTCCTCGGCGCGACCCGCGCGGTACTTCGGCACGCCGAGGTACTTGGGCACGTCCTTGGCGACGACGTCGATGGGGGCCTCCTTCGACGCGGCGCGGTCGGCGACGACCTGGCGCGCGACCTTGCGGCACACGCTCGCGATCTCGCGCTCGAGCGAGCGCACGCCGGCCTCCTTCGTGTAGTGGTGCACGATCGTGCGCACCGCGTTCTCGCTCATGGTGAACGGCACCTCCTCGAGCCCGCACTCCTTCTTCTGGCGCGGCACGAGGTACTTGAGCGCGATGTTGAGCTTCTCGAACTCGGTGTAACCGCTGAGCTGGATGATCTCCATGCGGTCTTGCAGCGGGATCGGGATGCCCCCCAGCGAGTTGGCCGTGGTGATGAACATCACGTCCGAGAGGTCGTAGTCGAGGTCGAGGTAGTGATCGTTGAACGAGTGGTTCTGCTCCGGGTCGAGCACCTCGAGCAGCGCCGACGCGGGGTCGCCGCGGAAGTCGGTCGCCATCTTGTCGACCTCGTCGAGCAGGAAGACGGGGTTGTTCGTGCCCGCCTTCTTGAGGCTCTGGATGATCTTGCCGGGCAGCGCGCCGATGTACGTGCGCCGGTGGCCGCGGATCTCGGCCTCGTCGCGCACGCCGCCGAGCGACACGCGCACGAACTTGCGCCCCGTGGCGCGCGCGATCGACTTCGCGAGGCTCGTCTTGCCGACGCCGGGCGGCCCGACGAGCGACAGCACGGGCCCGCGCAGTCGCTTGGTCAGCGCCTGCACCGCGAGGTACTCGAGGATGCGCTCCTTGACCCGCACCAGGCCGTAGTGGTCCTCGTCGAGGATGCGCTCGGCCTCGGCCAGATCGTGGCGGTCGTCGCTCTTGTCGTACCAGGGCAGCCCGAGCACCCAGTCGATGTAGTTGCGCACGACGGTCGCCTCGGCGCTCGTCGGGTGCATCATCTTGAGCTTCTTGAACTCCTTCTTGACCTTCGCGGTGGCCTCTTTGCTCAGCCGCTTGGTCTTGAGGAGCTCCTCGATCTCCTGGATCTCGTTCTTGAACTCGTCGCGCTCGCCGCCGCCCAGCTCCTTCTGGATGGCCTGCATCTGCTCGTTCAGGTAGTACTCTTTTTGCGTCTTCTCCATCTGCTTCTTGACGCGCGATCGGATCTTCTTCTCCACCTGGAGGATCTCGATCTCGGCCTGAAGCACCTCGACGAGCCGCTCGAGGCGCACCTTCGCGTCCTCGGTCTCGAGCAGGCCCTGGCGGTCCGACGGCTTGATGGTGGGCAGGTTGGCGACGATCGTGTCGGCCAGGCGCGACGCGTCGTCGATCGCCTGCACGCTCATCAGCACCTCGGGCTCGATCTTCTTGTTGAGCTTGACGTAGGTCTCGAACGCCGCCTGCACCGAGCGCATGAGCGCCTCGATCTCGACGCCGGTCGGGCTGACGTCGGCGATGTCCTCGACCTCGACGACGAAGCAGTCGTCCGCCTCGACGAACTTGCGGATGCGCCCGCGCTGCTTGCCCTCGACGGTGACCTTCACGGTGCCGTCCTGCAGCTTGAGCAGCTGCATCACGACGCCGACGCAGCCGACCTCGAAGATGTCGTCGGCGGCCGGATCGTTGGTGCGCGAGCTCTTCTGGGTGGCGAGGAAGATCTCCTTGTCGTGCTCGAGCGCCGAGTTGAGCGCGGCGATCGAGCGCTCGCGCCCCACGAACAGCTGCGAGACCATGTGCGGGAACACCGTCACGTCGCGGAGCGGCAGCAGGGGCAACTGGCGGCGCTTGGGGCCCCCGACCTTGCCGTCGTCGTTCTTGAAAAACATGGGATCTCGCTCCGCCCTTCCCGTCCGTCCACACCGCGTCGCGTCGCCCCGCGGGCGCACGCCGCTCGAACTCTACGTCTTTGCCGACGACGCAGTTCGCAGTCTACGTCTTCGCCGACCACGCCGCTCGTCTCGGCACGTCGCCCCGTCGCCGCCGAGGCGCGAAATGCGCGACGGCCCCGTGCCCGACTCCCGGCGAGCGGGGGCGAGGGCGCGGGGCCGCAGCCGACGCTCGCCCTTCAGGCCAGCTCGGCTTCCTTCTGGTAGACGATCAGGGGTGCCTCGCGCTTGAGGATGACGTCCTCGTTGATGACGACCTCCTTGATGCCCGTGCGCCCCGGAACGTCGTACATGATGTCGAGCATCGCGTGCTCGAGGATGGC
>CAITLX010000600.1 GCA_903893335.1 uncultured delta proteobacterium
CGACGGCGCCGAACGCCTGCGCGTTCTTGGCGCGGTCGTCGGGGTGGGTGATCTCGACGAAGCGACGGCCGCGCAGCTCGTCGGCGCTGTAGCCGAGCATGGCGCAGAAGCGCCGGTTGACGTCGAGGAACTCGCCGGTCGGCGCGCGGGCATGGGTGATGCCGACCGGCGCCAGATCGAACAGGACGAACTGCTCCTGCTCGCTCAGGCGCAGCGCGTCCTCGATCTGCCGACGCTCGCTGACGTCGTGCGCGAGCCTGTGCAGCCCGAACGCGACGTCCTCGGCCATCGCCGCCATCACCTCGCGCTCGTAGCCCTCGCCCTCTGCGTGGGCCGGCACGCCGAGCACGAGCGCGCCGTACGACTCCCCCTCGCACGCGAGCGGAAGCGCGACCGTGCCAGCACTCGCCGCGCACCCCTCCCGATGCCCGAGCGACGCAGCAGCGACGGGCTCGAGCGCGGTGGCCAGACAGGCAGGCAGCGTCTCGCCGGCGACGAGTCGGTCGATCTCGGCGAGGCGCTCGGCGTCGCCCGCGCCGACGACGCGGCGGACGACGGCGCCTTCGCGCCGCACGACGCAGGCCAGGTCGAAGCCGCGCGACGCGATGATCGCGGCGA
The DNA here is from genome assembly GCA_903893335.1 of uncultured delta proteobacterium. Lineage (GTDB taxonomy): Bacteria > Myxococcota_A > Polyangia > Polyangiales > Polyangiaceae > CAITLX01. The sequence goes on from CAITLX010000600.1 coordinate 619, forward strand.
CGACCTCGCGCAGCAGGGCGTCGGGGTCGTGCTCGCGCGCGATCGCGCGCGCCACGCCCTGCACGGCGCGCAGCACCGCGGCCAAATGGCCGTCGCTCGACGAGCCTTTCCCCACGCCCCGCCCTCCCAACGATCGAGTCTCTCACGTTGGACCCGCCCCTCCAACTTCGCCTCGGGCGCGGCGCTCGCCTCTCCAGCCCGCGCCTCCGCTGCGGCGCCCGCTCACAGGAGCGCGAGGTCGAGCGCGCCGCGCCCCGGCGCGAGGCCCTCGAGCCGAGCCCGGAGCGCCGCCGCGTCGCCGCGGAGCCCTGGGTCGAGCGCGAGGCAGAGCGCCGCCGCGCCGGACGCGAGCGCGCTCGCGTACGACGTGCCGCTCGCGATCATCCGCGAGCGATCGTCGAGCCAGAACGCCGAGGTGACGTCCACGCCCGGCGCGAGCAGATCGGGCTTGTCGATGCCCCCCTGCTCGGCGACCTGCCCCGACGCGCTCCAGAGCGCCGGCGCGCCGTCGTCGCCGCACGCGCCGACGCCGACGACGCAGGCGTACGCGCCCGGGCTGTGGAGGCGCGCGGCGCCGCCGCCACCGGAGGAGACATCGGCCTCGCCAATGGAGGCCACGACGAGCGTCTGCGTCTCGCGCGTCAACCGCGCGAAGCCCTCGGCGAGCCTCGCGTCGTCGCCGGCCCAGAAGCCCGGCCACCCGAGCGAGACGTTGAGCACGTCGACCCCGAGCGCGCCGCCCGCGCGCCCGAACGTGCCGACGGCGAGGGCCTCGAGCGCGGCCTCGACTGCGCGCGCGTGCACCGCGCGCGCGTCGCCCGTGACGCGCGCGACCACCAGCCTCGCGCCCGGGGCGACGCCGAGCGTTCGCCCCGCAATCAATGCACACACCATCGTCCCGTGTCCGTCGCCGTCGAACCCGTCGTCGCGCGCGATCGCGGTGGCGCGCCCGCATTCGTCGAACGCGAGCGCGACGACGTCGTCGCCCACGAATTGCTCGTGCGAGCGGCGCACGCCGGTGTCGAGCACGCCGACGACGACCCCCGCGCCCGACCGGCGCGCGGGGGCGCGCAGCGCGTCGAGGTGGCGCGGGCGCGGCACCGTCTCCGGCACGTTGTCGAGAATGAGGCTTCGCTGCATCGACGCCTTGACAATCGCCCATTTCGAGGCGCATGGTTACAATACTTGTGGCGTAC
>CAITLX010000601.1 GCA_903893335.1 uncultured delta proteobacterium
CGCGCGGCAGCGCGATCTCGCGCGCGACCCGCGGCGCAGAGGCCGCGCCCCACGCGACCGCGAGCGCGCGAGCGAGCGCCCCGCGCGCCTCGCCTCGCTCGAGGCTCTCGGCCACCCGCCGCCGCACGTCCATCGGGGCGGCACGTTAGCGCGCCGGGCCGGAAGCTGGCCGCGCGTCTTCGGCGGTCGCATAGTGCGCTCTCCCCGATGCACGACTTCACCCCCTTGCCCGCCCTGCTCGGCGGCCTGCTCGTCGGCGCGAGCGCCACGCTCCTCTACGCGACGCACGGCCGCACCGCGGGCATCTCCGGCCTGTTCGGCGGCCTGCTGCGGCGCGAGGTGCCCGACCGCGCGCTGCGCCTCGCCTTCCTCGCGGGGCTCGCGGCTGCGGGCGTGGTCGCCGCGTTCGTCGCGCCGCAGGCGTTCGGCCCGCCGCCTCCCCAGCGGTCCGGGCTCGTGCTCGCCGTCGCAGGGCTCCTCGTCGGCTACGGCACGCAGCTTGGCGGCGGCTGCACGAGCGGGCACGGCGTCTGCGGCCTCAGCCGCGGATCGACGCGCTCGCTGGTCGCCACCCTGACGTTCATGCTCACCGCGGGCGTCACCGTGGCGCTCGCGGGCCGCCTGCTCGGAGGCGCGTCGTGAAGAGCCTCGGCGCCGCTGCCGCAGGAGGCGCGCTGTTCGGCGCGGGCCTGCTCGTGTCGGGCATGACGCGCCCCGAGAAGGTCGTCGGGTTCCTCGACGTCACGGGGGCGTGGGACCCGAGCCTCGCGCTCGTGATGGCCGGCGCCATCGCCGCGCACGTCGTCGGCCGGCGCCTCGTGCAGCGCCGCGGCGCCCCGCTGTTCGGCGAGCATTTCCACGTCCCGACGCGCGCCGACCTCGACCCGAGGCTCGTCGCGGGCGCGGCGATCTTCGGCGTCGGCTGGGGCCTCTCGGGCTACTGCCCGGGGCCCGCGCTCGTCGCCGCAGCCGGCGGCGTCCCCCCCGCGCTCCTCTTCGTCGCCGCCATGACCGTCGGCATCGTCGTGCACCACGCGTTGCATGGACGCGCCGGGGTCGCCGACGACGAGGCCGAGGCCGCGCCGCCACAGGTCACCGACTGCGCATGACGCATCCCATCTAGGGTCGCCGACTGCGCGCGGCGTCCGGCCGGAGCCGCGTGCTAGAAGGTGCGCGTGCAGGCCGTGATCCTCGCCGGCGGGCTCGCGACGCGGATGCGTCCCCACACGCTCACGACGCCGAAGTTCCTGCTGCCCGTCGCCGGGCGCCCCTTCGGCGCGTGGCTGCTCGAGCGCCTGGTCGACGCGGGCTTCGACGACGCGCTGCTCTGCGTCGCGCACCTCGGCGACCAGGTGCGCGCCTTCGCCGGCGACGGCTCCGCGTTCGGGCTGCGCGTGCGCTACGCCGACGAGGGGGAGCGCCTGCTCGGCACCGGAGGCGCCATCCGCGCCGCGCTCGATCGGCTCGCGCCCACCTTCCTCGTCACCTACGGCGACAGCTTCCTGCCCTTCGACTACGCGTCGCCGCTCGCCACGCTCGACGCGCACGCCGACTGCGACGGCGTCATGAGCGTGTTCCACAACGAGGGGCGCTGGGACGCGAGCAACACCGCGCTGCGCCTCGACGCGACGGGCGAGCCCTGGGTCGGCCGCTACGAGAAGGGCTCCTCCGACCCCGCGCTCGACCACATCGACTACGGCGCGCTCGCGCTGCGCCGCGAGGTGCTCGCGGCCGAGCCCGCGGGCGCCCCCTTCGGCCTCGACCGCGTGCAGCACGCGCTGGCCGCCTCCGGCCGCTTGCGCGCCGTCGTCGCGCGTGAGAGGTTTTTTGAAATCGGCTCGGAGGCGGGTCTCGCCGAGCTCGACCGCAGGCTGCAAGCGGGCCCGCCGTTTCCCCTCCACGCCCGCAGGTCCCCCACGTGATCATCTCGCGCGCACCCGTCCGCTTCTCGCTCGGTGGGGGTGGAACCGACATCCCCGCCTACTCCGACCAGTTCGGCGGGTTCCTCGTCGCCGCGGCCATCGACAAGTACATCTACGTCTCGGCCAACCGCCGCTTTTACTCGGACATCCGCCTCTCGTACTCGAAGACGGAGATCGTCCCCACGGTCGACGAGATCGAGCACCGCATCTTCCGCGAGGCGCTCAAGCTCACGGGCGTCACCAACCACATCGAGCTCACGAGCATCGCCGATCTGCCCGCCAACTCGGGGCTCGGCTCGTCGTCGGCGTTCACCGTCGCGCTGCTCAACGCGCTGCACACCTACAAGCGCGAGTTCCGATCGACCGAGCAGCTCGCCGCCGAGGCCTGCCACCTCGAGATGGAGCGCCTCGGCGAGCCCATCGGCAAGCAGGACCAGTACATCTCGGCCTACGGCGGCGTGACGGCGTTCACGTTCGACACCGACGGCAGCGTGCACGTCGAGCCCGTGCCCGTCGCCGAGGAGGTCCTCGACGAGCTGCAGAACAACCTGCTCATCATCTACTCGGGCGTCGAGCGAGCGGCGAGCCCCATCCTGGCCGAGCAGGGCGCGCGCGTGCGCGCGCTCGACGAGGGCACGCTGCAGCGCATGCACCGCATCAAGGAGCTCGGGCGCGAGGTGTGGCGGCTGCTCATCAAGGGGGACATCGATCGCTACGGCGAGCTCTTGCACGAGCACTGGACGAACAAGCGCAAGCTCGCCTCGAAGATGACCGACCCGGTCATCGACGAGCACTACGAGGCCGCGCGCCGCGCCGGCGCCATCGGCGGCAAGCTCATGGGCGCAGGCGGCGGCGGGTTCTTCATGTTCTACACGCGCCCCGGCGACCGGCGCCGCGTGCTCGAGGCGATGATCGCGCGCGGGCTTCGGCCGCTTCGGTTCCGCTTCGACCTCGACGGCGCGCGCATCGTCACCAACCTGCACCGCTCCTGAGCGGCGCGCCCGCGGTCGATGCCCCGCCTCGCCATCCTCGATCGCGACGGCACGCTCGTCGACGTCGTGCGCGACGCCGAGACGGGCACGGTGCAGACCGCGTTCCACCCCGCGCAGCTTCGGCTCTTGGACGGCGTCGTCGACGGGCTCGCGGCGCTCGCGTCGGCGGGGTTCACCCTCGCCATCGCGACCAACCAGCCGGGGCCTGCCAAGGGGCACTTCGCGCGCGAGGCCGTCGCGCGCACCAACGGCGCGCTCGTCGAGCGCCTCGCGGCGGCGGGCGTGACCATCGCCGCGGTCGAGGCCTGCCTGCACCACCCCGACGGCGGCGAGGGGGGCGACACTTCGCTCGTCGGCCCCTGCGCCTGCCGCAAGCCGCGCCCCGGCATGCTCCTCGCGCTGATGGCGCGCTTCGGCGCGGGCGCGGCCGACACCTGGATGATCGGCGACTCGAGCGCCGACCTCGAGGCAGCCCGCGCCGCCGGCGTCCGCTCGGCGCTGCTGTTCGCCCCCGGGCGCTGCGAGCTCTGCCCGCTTCGCCACGGTCCTGCGGGGCTCGGCTCGCCCGACCTCGCCGCGCCACGCTTCGACGAGCTCGTGCGCCGCCTGCTCGCGGCAGGCTGACGCGCCCCACGCTGCGGCCCCGGCGCGCGCCCATCCGGTCGCGCTCGCGCGCGGGACACGTTCCACGCTAAGGTCGTCGGCTGCGCGTCGCGCCGACGGCCGGCCGCGCCAACCCACGCCGCCCCTTGGAGAGGCTCTCACGATGATCTTCCTCGACAGCTCCGACCCCAAAGAGATCCAGGACATCAGCGCCTGGGGCATCATCGCCGGCGTCACGACCAACCCGCTCATCATCGCCAAGGAGGCCGGCAACGTCGACCTCGAGAAGCGCATCCGCGAGGTGCTCGCCGTCTCCAAGGGTCACGTGTCGGTCGAGCTCACCACCGAGACCGAGGCCGAGATGCTCGCCGAGGCCGACCGCTACATCGCGTGGAGCCCCGGGCGCGTCTGCATCAAGGTGCCCTTCAGCGAGACGGGCATGCGCGTGCTGCACCAGCTCGCGACGCGCGGCGTGCCGACCAACGTCACCTGCCTCATGTCGTTCAACCAGGCCTACCTGGCCTCGCTCGCGGGCGCGACGTACGTGAGCATCTTCTCGGGCCGCGTGCAGGACATGGGCTACGACGTGCGCCCGATCATCGAGGAGACGCGCCTCATCCTCGATCGCGAGGGGCTCGCCAGCCAGATCATCGTCGGCTCCATCCGCCACCTGATGGACGTCAACGAGGCCCTGCAGTCGGGCGCGCACATCCTCACGGTCACGCCCCCCATCCTGCGCAAGATGCTGTGGAACCCGCGCACCGACGAGACGATCCGCGAGTTCAACACGGCCTGGGCCAAGCGCGGCGGCTGACCGCGCCCGATCCATGTCCACGCCGCGTACGCTGATCGTCACGCCGACCTACAACGAGCGCGACAACCTCGAGCGCTTCCTGGCGAAGGTGCGCGCGGCGGCGCCCGAGGCCGACGTGCTCGTGGTCGACGACGCGTCGCCCGACGGCACCGGCGACATCGCCGACGCCCTCGCGGCGCGCGACCCGCGCGTGCGGGTGCTGCACCGCGCGGGCAAGCTCGGCCTCGGCACGGCCTACGTCGACGCCTTCCGGCGCGGGCTCGACGAGGGCTACG
>CAITLX010000602.1 GCA_903893335.1 uncultured delta proteobacterium
CGGACGCGGGCGAGCCCGACGCGGCGCTCGACGCGGAGACACCGGCGCCGCCGCCGGGGCCGTGGCGCGTGTCGGCCCTCGAGGGGGACGCAGCCGTCGAGGTCGTGCGCGGCACGCTCGAGCGACGCGGCCTGCTCGACGCGCTCGCCGCCGCGGGCGTGCCGCGGGCGCAGGGGTTTCGCCTGCTCAAGGCGTTCGCGCGGGTGCGAAAGTTCGACAAGCCTCACAAGAAGGACGCGTTCGTCGTCGCGCTCGATCGACCGTCGCGACGCCTGCGCGCGTTCGAGTACGTCGTCGGGCCCACCGAGATCTGGCAGGCGCGCGAGGGGGACGACGGCCTGCTGGTCGCCGCGCGCCTCGACCTGCACGTCGAGGAGAAGCGCGTCGCGCTCGCGCTCCCGATCGTCGAAGGGCTCGACGCCGCGCTGCAAGCCGCCGGCGTCGACGGCGAGCTGGCCACGCTGCTCGACGAGGCGCTGACCGGGCGCGCGCGCGCGTCGAGCGCGCACCCGGGCGCCTCGCTGCGGGTGCTCGCGCGCGAGGAGACCGCGCTCGGCGTCTTCGCCCGCTGGTCGGGGGTCGACGCGGTCGAGCTGCGCCCGCCGGGCGACGGCGCGTCGCCGCTGCGCGTCTACCGCTTCACGGGCAAGCACGCGCGTGGCTGGTTCGACGCGCGGGGCCACCAGCCCTACCAGGGGGGCTGGCGCTCGCCGATCCCGGGGGGGCGCGTGTCGTCGCGGTTCAACCCGCACCGCATGCACCCGGTCTTGCACGTCGTCATGCCGCACAACGGCGTCGACTTCGGCGCCAGCACGGGGACGCCCGTGTACGCGGCGTCGTACGGCTCGGTCGAGACGGTCGGCGAGTCGGGGCCGAGCGGCAACCTCGTGACCCTCGCGCACCCCGGCGGCATCGTCACGGGCTACGCGCACCTGTCGCGGTTCGCGCCGGGGTTGCACCCGGGCCAGAAGGTCGAGGCGCGCCAGCTCGTCGGCTACGTCGGCACGACGGGGCGCTCGACCGGGCCCCACCTGCACTTCGGCGCCAAGCGAAACGGCGTCTTCTTCGATCCGCTCACGCTGCGGCTCGACGGCGAGCGCGTGCTGCCCAAGGGGGATCGCTCGGCGTTCGAGGACGCGCGACGCGCGCTCGACGCAGCGCTCGACGCGATCGCGCTCCCCGCGGCGACGCCAGCGGCGCCCGCTCCCACGGCGACGGCTCCGAGCGTCGAGCCGGACGCGGAGGCGCCGGACGCCGAGGACATCGACGGCGGCGACATCGACCTGGAGCCTCTCGGCGAGGAGGCCCCGCACTGAGCGCGCGGCGCTTCCCGGCGAGCCTGAGCCCGCCGGGAGCGCGCGCGTCGGATCACTTCTTCGCGGAGGAGGCCGGCGGGGCCTGCGTCGTGCCCACGGCGGTGAGGCCGGCGGCGCGGGCGCCGACGACCGACGGGAGCTTGCTCGCGGGCTTCGCGCTCGTGGCCGGGGCCGCGGCGGCGGTGGCAGCAGGCGAGGCGGTCGCGGTCGTGGCGGC